>JAEWSV010000282.1 GCA_023398155.1 Spirochaetota bacterium | reverse complement strand
CTTTTCCTTTTCCCGGACCGGGTAGGAAGACCGGCGCCGATCCCCCTCGCTCACGTTCTCCACGTGCACGATGCCGCCCGCTTCCAGCCGTTCGGCGTACCGGAGCGCCGTCATGGCCTCGTGGTAGGAAACGCGCAGCTCCTCTATCCGGCCGTAGCTCCTGCCGATGCCGACCGCCGTCTCGCGGCCGTGGTTCTCCGCGACCGCCTCCCGGATATCTTCCAACGCCGCCAGGACGGCCGTCTGCCGATCGGCGCGACCCTCTGCAGCTAGGCGGAAGACCAGGCCGACCGCGGCGTCGGACATCGGCAGGATGAGGAAACTATCTTCGCTCAGCAGCGCCTCAAGGCGGCGGGAGATGATCCGGCCGATCTCCTCCTGGGTCGCGAATTGGCCGTGGAGGTCCTTCTCTCCGCCCGTAAACTTGATGACCGCGAAGGTGTTGAGATCTATTCTCTTGCCGAGGCTCGCGAGCATCTCCCGGAGCTTGACCGTGGAAATCTCGCTGAACGCCACGTTATGGATAATTTCTTCTTTAATGAAGGGAACCAGTTTCTCGTAATAGTTATGGACTTCCTTGATGTCGATGAGCACGCTGCCGCCCACGAGCGTCGCCGTCGCGATGGAGGAGACGTAGTAGATCCACCATTGCCGGGCGAGCGAGCCGAGGATGAAGGAAAGCGCGAAGACGAGGATGCCGGCGTTGACGAGGAATTCCTTGTCGCCGAGGATGGCCTTGGGCCGGCTTTCCTTCCGCAGCCGGACGAGGCGGAGGAAGGAGAAGACCAGGAGGAGCGCTCCGGTGATCGCCTGGACGCCGATGGTGACTTCCCTGCCGTAGAAGGGCGGCCGGAGGGACGGCGTCAAGTTATCGTAGGCGACGAGGCCTCCCAGCTCGAACAGGACGTAGCCGGCGTCGGTGCCCAGGGTGTTGAACACCACATAGCCGAGCCCGAGCGGCAGACAGGCCAGCGCTACCGTCAGGCCCTCGCGTCTCGTCACGCTCTTCTTGTAGGTCCGCGCCATGAGGATGATGACCGGGACGAGCACCGAGCAGAGGATGAAGACCCGGATGTTGACGATGATGAGCGGCATGGGGTGGGGGCCGAGGAGCAGCTGGAGCGGCCGGCCGAACAGGAAGAGGCTCAAGCCGATGAGGAACACCACGAAAAGCCGATAGGAGAGCGCCCGCGAAGGGTGCGCGAAGATGAAATACGCGAAGCAGAAGAGCAGGAATAGGCCGGATATGAGCGGGCCGACGAGATTGGCGAATATCACGAACGACACGGTCATGCTGCTCCGGCCCCCTCCCCGTGTCGCAATTCTATCACGGGGCGGCGGGAAATCATCGGTAGATGCTTTTCCGGTGCCCTAATTCCAAGATCAGGATTATAAGTTCGGCATCTTCGATACGGCACAGGATACGCATATCGCCGACGCGGTACCTCCAGAGGCCGACGAGGTTGCCCACCAGAGCATGGCCCCTACTCCGCGGATCATCGAGCCCTTCGACCTCTTTCAGGTAGTCGGTGATCGACTGGGCGACGGGCCTGTCCAGCTTGGATAGCTGTTTCGCCGCCGTGTCGGTGAACAGGACCGTCATGAGTTCCGGATCACTTCATCCAAGCTGTACGTTTTCCGGTCGCCGGCCGCGTATTCCCTATACGCGGTTTCGGCAGCGTAGTAGTCTTCAAGGTCCTCAAGCTTCTCCAGGATCGCTTGGGTGGCGTAATAGGTCTTCGTTCGGCCGGTCAACTCGGCGAGCTTCGCCAGTCGTTCTTCGACATCGGCCGGTAGTCGTATAGCAAGCATGCTGGCCTCCTGCTATACGAGTATAGCATATGTGCGACCTCCTAGCACCTCCGCTCGCCGTCTATGTCGGCGAAGTCGACATTGACCGTCCGGCCGCCGCGGAGCGCGAGCTTCGTGCCGAGGGCGGAGTAGGAGGACGTGACGTCCTGGATCAGGATTGATTCGATGGGGTCGAGTTCCGCTTCGGTCCATTTTCCGTCGTCCGTCCGGTGGAGGAGGACGGTGATCATGAGCTCCATGGCGGGATTCTTGGCCGTCCGCTTCTTGCGGGCGAAGACGACGGTGCTCTCGTCGGCCTCCGCGTTGGCTCCCGCGTGGGTCTTGGCGTCGAGGCCGTCCCAGCCCGAGTAGGCGATGAGGGCCACGCGGCGGCCGCCGATCGCCGCGGTGATTACTTTACGCCGGCCGTCCTCCAGCCGCTCCACCTTCGCCTTCGCGCCGCCGAGGTGCGGCAGACCGTAGGCGCCCAGGGTCAGCTCGTGCTCGAAGGCTAGGCGCGACCGGTCTACGCGGAGGACGCCGCCCGGCAGGGCGATCTCGGCCAGGTCGATGATGTAGCCGACGCCGTTGTTCGGCGGTTGGCGCATGATGGCCTGGCGGTAGAGGACGCCGCCGCGGATGCCGTTGTAGACCATGCTCTTGCAGATGGTGAACTCGGCGTTCTTCATCGAATCGTTGCTGAGCGTCTTGCCGGTCAGGTAGAAGTTGACGTCGTCGCCGCGGACGTCCCGGGGATCGAGGGAGCGGAACGCGTACTCCATGGCCGTGCCGCCCTGGACGTCGTGATCCTCCCAGGGGAAATGGGTGTTGAAGGCCAGCTTGGAATAATTCGGGTCGTCGTAGTAGGTCTTGCCGGGGATGATCTCCGAGGCGCCGGTCGCCCCGTGGTTCACGAGCACCAGGCCCGGCCGCTCCAGGATCGACACCTTCGACTCCTTTCCGAGGCTCGGCCAATAGCCCTCGTTCTCCTTCGCCGTCCAGAAGGGCGAATCGTCAGGAAGGGCCAGGCAGATGAAGGGCAGGAACATGAGGAAGGGGCTCCCGGGGCAGGAATAGTTCTGGACCATGTATTCCTTGTGGCCGTAGAAACCGAGGGCGGGAATGTCGTTGTGGAAGAAATCCTCCCGCGTGACGAACTGGAGGAGGGAGCCGGAACAGAGCCGCCGCGCCCAGCCGGGATCCAGGGGCGAGCCGTCCTTGAGCCAGAAGGAGACGGGGAAGCCGCCGGAGATCCAGGTCCGGTAGCAGATCGAGCGCGACCACATGTTGATGTACCCGTCGCGGGCGAAGAACGCCGGATAGGTCTCCATCATCTTATACGCCGACTTCTCTATGGCCGCCGCGATCTCCGGGTAGTGCTCGTCGCCGAAGGACCGCGCCCATACGGTCCCGTACACGATGAAGAGGCTGATCGTGTAGTAGTTGTAGGTCTGCTCCAGGTACCACCCTTCGCCCGAGTGGTAGGAGATCACCCAGAGGAGGTGGCTCTTAAGGAGCTCGTCGTCGATTTCGTACCCGTGCTTCTTGAGGAAGGACAGGGCGACCATGTTGAAGATGCGCCAGTTGTTCTGGGTAGTCCGGTGGTGGGCCCATGCGGAGATGCATAAGGCCATCTCGTCCTTCTGGGCCTGGGTGAAGTAGGGCCAGATCACGTCAGGCAGGAGGAGCAGCGTCTTCAGGAGGCCGCCGAATTCGCAGGTGAACTGGTAGGTCGCGTCCGGCAATTCCGCGGGCAGCGGGATGGATTGAGGATTGCCGGGTGTGAACATCTTGTAGAGCTGGTTGCAGTAATAGTCCCGAAGCTTGATTCCCTTGATCTCCACCTCGGGTTCTACGTGCATGAGCGGCGCCGCCAAGGTCAGCGACCGTTCCAAGGACTCGAACTCCAGCGACCGGAAACGCCAGGCGGGAGAGTCGGCCTGGGGGTAGGTCTTGCCGGGAACTATCGGGAAGGCGAAGGGCGCGTCTTTATCCGCCACGTGGGTGAACGCGCGTTCCAAGAGGTATTTAGCGCACTCGATATAGTGCCGCTTGGTCATCCCCGTGAACGGGCTCGTCGCGAAATCCGGATTTTCCACCGCGTAGGCCTTTTTCATTCGATCCTCCATCCCGAAGCTCCGGGACAGTATGAACCACCTTTCGGACGGCGCCTTCGAGAAATCGGCAATCGTCTACAAAAAATTACCATGCGGGATCCGCATAGTATTTTGTAGGAGAAAAGTAAGAACGCGGAGGCGCGTATCGGCGACCGGGTCTTTCCTGAAAGAGAAAGACGAGCGGCCGAGACGGCCCGTTGGGGCGCTGGCGCGGGGCCGGAATCGGACGCTCGAAATATCGCTCTATAAAGGAGAGGCAAGATGTCCGTACGAAAAGTTCTTTCCGTCCTCGTGGTTCTCATCTCGCTCTGCCCGGCTCTGCTCTTGGCGGAGGGTTCCAAAGACGCGTCGGGCTCGGTTGAAAAGTACCGGCTCAACGTTGGCATGGTCGTCACCGAGAACGACCCCATGTATAAAGGCGCGCTGGAATTCAAGAAGAACGTGGAGGCGCGGACCAAGGGAGCGGTCGTCATCGGCGTATATCCCAACTCGCTCCTCGGCGATACGAAGGATATGCAGGAACAGGTGAAGGCCGGAGCGAACATCGCGGTCATCACCGACGCCGCGCGCCTGGCCGAGAGCGTTCCGGCCATCGGCATCCTGGGCGCGCCGTACATCGTGGACAGCGCCGCGGAAGCCAAGAAGCTGACCACCTCCGATCTCTTTAAAGGCTGGACCGACGAACTCGCCGTCAAGCACGGCTACCGCGTCCTTTCCTTCAACTGGTACCAGGGCGCCCGGCACTTCTGGACCAACAAGCCCGTCGCCGTCCCCGCGGACCTGAACGGCCTGCGCATCAGGACCCCCGGCGCCACCGTGTGGCAAGCCACCATCAAGGCCATGGGCGCCGAGCCCACCGCCCTCGCGTGGTCCGAGGTCTACCCCGGCATCCAGCAGAAGGTCATAGACGGCGCCGAGGCCCAGCACCCCGCCTCGTCCGGCATCCGGATCTTCGAGGTGGCCAAGTACCTCACCAAGACTTCGCACTTCCAGCTCGTCACCCCGCTCGTCTGCTCGGAAGCGTGGTTCAAGACCCTGCCGAAGGAATACCAGACCATCCTGTTGGAGGAATCCCTCAAGGCCGGCGACGTCGCCACCCAGCTCACCATAGACGGACTCGCCGCCAACGAGGCGGAGTTCAAGGCCAAGGGCGTCACCATCTCCGAACCCGACATCACGCCGTTCCGCAAGGCGTGCGAGGCGGTCTACGACCAGATCCCGAATTATCGGGACATCAAGAACCAAGTGAACAAGATCCTGGGTAAGTGATCCGTTAACGTCGCATTCAGGGCCGGCGATACCGATCGAGGGCGCCGGCCCGTACCCTCAATCCTCCCGCACGGGAAAAGCTGGATACCGCCATGAATTTTCTGCGAAGGATCGACCGCGGGTTGATCAAGATCGAAGTCGTACTATCGGAAATACTGTTGGCCTTCATCATCGTCTTCGTGTTCGTCGCGGCCTTCCTCCGCGTGATCCGCCAACCGCTCGTCTGGTCGGTCGATATGGCGCAGCTCCTCTTCGTCTGGGTCTGCTTCATCGGCGCCGACTTGGCGATGCTCCACGACAAGCATATCGGCGTGGACCTGATTACCAACCTGATGCCGAAGACGGCGCGGAAGGGCCTGAAAGTATTCTCCTCCGTGCTCGCGATGGTCTTCCTGGCCCTCATCGCCG
>JAEWSV010000336.1 GCA_023398155.1 Spirochaetota bacterium | reverse complement strand
ATCATGTACCTCGCCACCGGTATCCGTGAAGGAGTCAGCGCATGAACGCCATCGTCGAACGCATACGTCGGATGGAAAAAGAAAAGTACGCGGCCTTCGCGGCGCTCGCGCTCCTCGTCGCGGTCTCGTCCTTCCTGAGTCCCTATTTCCTCACGCCCCAGAACCTCCTCAATATCCTCAGGCAGGTATCCTACACGGGCATCATCGCCCTCGGGATGACCTTCGTCATCATAGCCGGCGGCATCGACCTGTCGGTCGGCTCGACGGCGGCGTTCGTAGGGTCGTTGGCGGTGCTCGCGCTCAACGCCTCCGTGGCGGGGGGGACCCCGCAGGGTTGGGCCGTGACCTTCGCGATCGCCGTGGCGATCGGCGCGGGCGGTTCTTGCGGTTTCGCGAACGGCATCCTCGTGACCAAGGGCCGTATCGCGCCCTTCATCGTCACGCTCGGCACCATGGCCATCTTCCGCTCGCTCTCCCTCTATATGGCCGACGCGGGCGAATTCCGGTCCGCTTCGCCGCTCTTCGGCGATCTCGGATCGGCCGCCGTCCTGGGCGTGCCCTTTCCCGCGCTTTCCCTCCTCGCGCTCGCGGCCGTACTCTCCTTCGCGCTCAAGCGGACCCGGTACGGCCGCTACGTCCGCGCGGTGGGTTCCAACGCCCGCGTGGCGCGCTACTCGGCCATCGACGTGGACAGGACGAGGCTCGCCACCTATACGGTGAACGGCGTCATGGTCGGCATCTCGGCCGTCCTCATCGCCATGCGCTTCAACTCGGTCGGCTCGTCCACCCTCGGCGTCAACTACGAGATGGACGCGATCGCCGCGGTCATCATCGGCGGGACGGCCATGACGGGCGGCCGCGGTTCCGTCTGGGGCACGGTGGTCGGCGCGATCACCCTGGGCGTCATCAACAACATGCTCAACATGGTGGGCCTCTCGCCGTACCTCCAGGGCGCGGTGAAGGGCCTCGTGATCATCGGCGCCGTCTTCGTGCAGCGCCAACGCCAATAGGTTTTGGACGGCGAACCGCCGGGGGCCCATCCGTAGGGACGGGAAGGGCGGCGCCGATAAGGAGGAGAACGTGAAAAAGGTACTGGCTCTCCTGGTAGCGATGACGGTCATCGCCGGTTTGGCGTTCGGCCAGTCCGCGGCGACCAAGAAGATCAAGATCGGCGTGACTATGCCGACTGCCGACCACGGCTGGATGGGCGGGGCGAACTGGTGGGCCAAGAAGGCCATCGACGATTGGAAGAAGAAGGACCCGAACGTGGACTTCATCTTCAAGACGTCGCCTGACGTCACCAAGCAGGTCGCGGACATCGAGGACATGATCGTTCAGAAGGTGGACGGACTCGTGGTGTTCCCCTTCGAGTCGGCTCCGCTCACCCCGGTGGTAGAGAAGGCCTATGCCAAGGGCGTTTACGTCGTGGTCCTGGACCGCGGCGTCACCAAGCAGGTTTACGACGTGTACCTGTCCAACGACGACGAATCCTATGCCCGCCAGGCCATGGAATGGATCTGCAAGGAACTCAACTACAAGGGCAACGTCGTCCTCATCGAAGGCGTGCCGAGCGTGATCAGCGACCTCCGCACGAACGTGGCCAAGGACATCGCGGCTAAGTATCCGGGGATCAAGGTCCTGGACAGCCAGCCCGGCATGTGGAACAAGGAGAAGGCCCTCTCCGTCATGGAGAACTACCTTTCCAAGTACAAGGCCATCGACGCGGTCTACACCGCGGACGACGACATGCTCGAGGGCGCCCTCCAGGCGTACAAGGAGTCAGGCCGCAGGGACATCAAGATCATGTTCGGCGGAGCGGCGAAGAAGGAGATCGTGAAGCGCATTATGGACGGCGATCCGCTCGTCCGCGCCAACGCCACCTATCCGCCCGACGTCTGCGCTACCGCCGTATCCATGGCGGTCGTGGGCCTGCGCCAGCGCGTATTCGAAGGCTTCTACCAGAAGAAGCTCCCGCTCCGTATAATCCTGGGCAGCGAGCTCATCACGAAGGATAACGCCAAGTCGTACTACGTGCCGGAAGCCGTCTTCTGAGGCCGAAGGAATAAGCCCGCCGGAGGATGCCTCATCATGCTTGACGATCAGGACCGATACGACACCGCGGCGGGCGATCTCCCCTCGACGGGCTCCATCCTAGGCGGCACGAACGCCGCCGTGGGCGGCACGGCGACCGTCGGGCGGGTATTCAAAATCATCCGGGACCGGGGGCCGCTCGCGGCCTCCGACATCGGCCGTATCGCGGGCCTCGCGAAGAGCACCGTCTCCATTTACGTGGATCGGCTTCTCGCCGCGGGCCTCGTCCGCGAGGAAACGAAGGAGGGTTCCAAGCGGCGGAAGCTCAAGGTTGCGGAGAACGCGGGATTCGTGGTCGGCGCGGATATCGGCCAGACCCACCTCGCGGTCGCGCTCTGCGACCTCGAGGCCGTCATCCTGGAGCGCGTCCGGGTTCCCCTCGACCTCTCCGCGGAGACGCCGGATTCCGCCCTGGAGCGAATCGCGTCCCTGGCGACGGAACTCGCTGGCCGCGCGGGCCTCCACCGCAAGGATCTCTTCGGCATCGGCATCGGGGTGCCCGGGCCGGTGGATTTCAGCCGCGGCATACCGGTGAGTCCGCCGGTCATGCCCGGCTGGGATCGCTTCCCCGTGACCTCTTATCTCGCGGAACGATTCTCCTGCCCGGTCTTCCTGGACAATGACGTGAACGTCATGGCTTTGGGCGAACGGGACCGTGGCGCCGCCGCCGACGCGGATAATTTCATTTTCGTGAAAATCGGCACCGGCATCGGCGCGGGCATCATCGTGGACGGCCGTCTCTACCGCGGCGCCAAGGGCGCGGCGGGCGACATCGGCCATATCGGCATAGACGGGGACCAGACGCCCTGCCGCTGCGGAAACCGGGGTTGCCTGGAAGCGACCGCCGGCGGAGCCGCGCTCCGGAGCCGGGCTGCGGAGGCCGCCCGCGCGGGCACCAGCCGCTTCCTCGCGGACCGCCTCGCCGCCGCTTCCGGCTTGGACCTCGCCGCCATCGCGAACGGCGCCGCCGCGGGCGACGCCGAGTGCATGCGGCTCGTCATGGAGTCGGGCACGGCCGTGGGCAACGTCCTGGCCAAGCTCGTCAACTTTTTCAACCCGTCGATCATCGTCGTCGGCGGTGGGCTCGCCCTCATGGGCGAACGCTACATCGCGAGTATCCGCGAGGCGGTCTACCGCCGCTCCACGCCGCTCGCGACGGCCGATCTCGTGGTCAAGAAGACGACCCTCGGCGAGGACGTCGGCGTGACCGGCGCCGCCGTGCTCGTGCTGGACGAGATCTTTTCGCATCGTAACGTTACGAGGCTCGTGGGGTAGAAATCATGGAAGAAAATAGGATGCCGACCGCCTGCGTGGTAGGGGCCGGTTTCGTGGGGCCGGCGCACGTCGAAGCGCTCAGGAGGAACGGGATCGAGGTCCGGTCGCTCGTCGCGGACGGCGATGAAGAAGCCGGCCGCAGGGCCGCCGAACTCCGTATTCCGTTCGCGTACGGATCGCTGGCGGAAGCCCTCAGGGCGAAGGACTCGGGCGACGTCTTCCACCTCGCGGTGCCGAACGTCCTCCACGCGCCGTACGCGCGGACCGTCCTCGCCGCGGGCAGGCACGTCGTGTGCGAGAAGCCGCTCGCGATGACGAGCCGGGAATCGGCGGAGCTCGTCGCGGCCGCGGCCGCCTCCGGCAAAGTCGCCGCGGTCTCCTACAACCTCCGCTTCTATCCCCTGGTCCGCGAGGCGCGCGAGAGGATCGCCGGCGGAGAGATCGGCCGAATCCTGGCCGTCCACGGCTCCTACCTCCAGGATTGGCTTCTATATGACACCGACTGGAATTGGCGGCTTGAGTCCGGAAAGGGCGGTGCCCTCCGCGCCGTGGCCGACATCGGTACCCATTGGCTCGATATGGTGTCCTGGGCGACGGGCCTTCGCGTGGAGCGCGTGTTCGCGGACTTCGCCACCGTGCACCCGGTCCGCCGTCGTCCCAAGGGTGAAGTGCGGACCTTCGCGGGCGTGGCCGACGCGGCGCGTCAAGACGCGGCGCGTCAAGACGCGGCGCTCGAGGATGTGGCCGTGGACACCGAGGACCTCGCGACCATCCTCCTCCGGCTCGAAGGCGGAGTCCGCGGTTCCCTCGCGGTCTCCCAGGTCAGCGCGGGCAGGAGGAATTCCCTCAGCTTCGAGATAGACGGCGAGCGGGAAGCCCTGGCGTGGAATTCCGAAGAGCCCAATCGCCTTTGGATCGGTCACCGGGATCGGGCGAACGAGATCCTGGATAAAGTCCCCGCGCATCTTTCGCCGGCGGCGGCGGCCCTCTCCGCGTATCCCGGCGGACACCAGGAAGGCTATCCGGACACCTTCCGCGGCCTGTGCGCCGCGGTCTACGGCTACATCGCGCGGGGCGACTATGCGGCCGCGCGCGATTTCCCGACCTTCGAGGACGGCCACCGCGAGATGCTGCTCTGCGACGCCTTGCTCGCGAGCGCGCGGACCGAGCGCTGGGTGGATGTGAGCTAGGAGGATAGAGATGAAGCTCGGATTGTTCACTGCGGCCTTCCCCGGCCGCTCGCTGGAATCGATCGCCGACTTCGCCGCGGCCGAGGGCTACGCCTGCCTGGAACTCGCTTGCTGGCCGCCCTCCGAGGCGGACCGCCGCTACGCGGGCGTGACCACCCTGGACGTGATCGGCCTGGACAAGGCCAAGGCGCGGGCCGCGCGGAAAGCGGTGGAGGAGAGGGGCCTCTCCATCAGCTCCCTCGGTTACTACGCCAATCCCCTCTTCCCAGATCCGGCCGTCCGCGCCGCCGCCGCCGAACATATCGTGGCCCTCATCGACGCCGCGGCGCTCATGGAGGTGCCGGTAGTCGGCACGTTCGTCGGTAAGGATAAGGGCAAGACCGTCGCCGCTAACCTGGAGGATTTCGCTCGCGTCTGGCCCCCCCTCGTCTCCTACGCGAAGGAGCGGGGCATTAAGATAGCCATCGAGAATTGCCCCATGATTTTCAGCGACGACGAGTGGCCGGGCGGCTACAACTTGGCGACTTCGCCAGCGATCTGGGCGAAGATGTGGGAAATCATTCCGGACGAGAACTTCGGCCTCAACCTGGACCCGTCTCACCTCCACTGGCAAATGATCGACGTCGAACGGGCGATCCGCGACGCGGCCCCGCGCATCTTCCATGCCCACGCCAAGGATATGATGATCGACCGCGAGGGCCTGTACCGGAACGGCATCCTTTCCCTCGGCATGGGCTGGCAGGTTCCGCGCCTCCCCGGTCTCGGCGAGATCGACTGGCGGCGCTTCATCGCCGCCCTCTATCGGGCCGGCTACGACGGGACCCTGAGCGTGGAGCACGAGGACCGCGGCTTCGAAGGCACCGTAGAACTGGTCGAGCGCGGGTTCCGCATTGCGCGCGACGCGATGGCGCCGTATCTGCACTAGATGGAGATATTCGATCTATTTTGTATTTTAGCATTGACGATGTCTGACCCGAGTGCGAGAATAACCGCGTGACGGCATATAGTCCCTACGTGTGGCCTCTCGTGCTCGCGACTTTGTTCTGCGCGGCTTCCGCCATCTACGCGCGCCGATTTCCCGAGGTCCCCGCCGCTCGGCCCTTCACAGCCCTGTTGTGGTTGGCCTCGCTATGGACGCTCATCTATGCCCTCAACATCTCGGTAGTCGAGCCGAGGCTCCGCATTTTCCTGTCCACCTGCATCTACATTCCGACTCGGCTCATCCCCCTCGCCATCCTCTTCTTGGCGTTGGAATATTCCGGCAACGAACGGTTCCTCACGAGAGGCCGTACCGCTCTTCTCTTCGTTTTCCCCGTCATCGGGATCGTCGCGTCGCTGACGAGTCCCTTCCATCGCCTATTCAGGTACGGCTTCCTGCTGCAGGTCGGCGGGCCGGTCTCGGTCCTCCACTACACGGGAGGACCCCTCTACTGGCTCAGCAATACCTTCGGCGATGTCCTGATGATAGCCGCCATGGCGATACTGCTGCGCGCCCTCGGGGATCGAGCGTTGCGCCGGCGGAACACGTTGCTTCTCATCCTCGGCCTTCTCGTTCCGGTGGTCGTCAACATCCTGTTCACCGTCGGCCTGACGCCTATTCCGGGGTATAACTTCGCCCCCTCGACCCTCATGGTCACGTCCGGCGCCTATCTCTGGGCGCTCCTACGGTTCCAGCTCTTCAGCATGGCGCCTATAGCGCGGGCGACCGTGATGGATAATATCGCCGACCTCGTGATCGTCTTCGATATGCGCGGCCACGTCATCGATTTCAACGCGGCGGCGCAGGCGGCCTGCGGCCTCGATTCCAGGCGCGCCATTGGCGCGACCACCCAAACCCTCGGGGACGAATGGGCTACGTTCTTCCGTGATTGCTCGTCCCTGAACTCGTGTCGGGAGGAAGCGGCCATCACCGTGAACGGCGTCGAGCGCGTTTACGATCTCGCCATCTCACCGATAAAGGACCATCGGAAACGCGTCGTGGGGCGCCTGTTCGTACTGCACGACATCACCGAGCTGCGCGCGGCGTCGCTGAGGATCCAACAGCTCTTGGATGAAAAGGAGCTCCTCCTCCGCGAGGTGCACCACCGCATCAAGAACAATATGAGCGTCATCGCGAGCATCCTCTCCCTTCAAGCAGATACCCTTAAGGATTCGCCGGCCTGTGACGCGCTCCTTGACGCCAAGAGCCGCGTGGTGAGCATGATGGTCCTCTACGACCGCCTCTACCGAAATTCAGGAGACGGGACCATCTCCATCCAAGAGTATTTTACGCCGCTCCTGGACCGCATCGTCCACTCCGTGGGCGACGCTGCCGCCGTGGACGTGCGGACGGAAATACAGGATTTCTCCATCGCTTCCAAGGCCCTCCTCCCGATCGGCATCATCGTGAACGAGCTCCTGACGAACGCGATGAAGCACGCCTTCGTCGGAAAGGATCACGGCGTAGTGACGCTCTCCACGGCCCTGTCGGATGACGGCTCGCGGGCTGTCGTTCGGGTGGCCGACGACGGCATCGGCCTTCCGGAGGGCGCGGAAGTCGGCTCTTCTCGGGGATTCGGACTCCAATTGGTGGAGGCCTTACTCAAACAGATCGGGGGGAGCATGACGGTCACGCGCTCGTCGGGCACTTGTTTCGCTCTGGAGTTCGTACCCCGTTGAAGCCGCCTCGATTCGCACGCGGGGTTCGTACCCCGCAGCTTGCTGCGTTCCGAAGCGGTAAAAGGCTTGGAACCGAATTTGTATGGCGCTGACCATGGTACGAACCCCGCATACAATCCATACCTTGCAGAACCAACATACCCCGCAGCTTGCTGCGGGGTAGTTGATTAGCCTCTTTACGCGGGAGGCGTTTCCGCTAGACTATTACCCCATGAAAAGGAAGCGTCTGGCGCTCCGCGTCTCCCTCAATTCCGCGCTCTTCATCCTCCTCATCTATATCGTGATGCAGGTCTTCGCCTATCTCCGGGATAACATGATTTTCGGTATCTCCGACCTGTCGGGGCTCCCTGCCTCCATCGCCGCTTTCATCGGGGGAAGCGTGCTTCCGCCGCTCTCGGTGTTCGCGTTCATCGTATACCTCGCGGCCCTGCCCCTCCAGCGGGTCCAGCGCAGGCTTGAGGCGGGCGAGACGCTCGAGGAAGGGCTCGTCGAGGCGACGCGGCGGAAGATGCAGCGTTTCGCGTCCCTGATCCTCGCCGTCAACCTCGCCGGCTTCGTGCTCGGCTTCATCCTCCAGCTCGCCATCGAGCAGCGGATCCGCGAGCTCTTTTGGCCTTCGCGCCTCATGATCCTCTCATCCAACATCGCGGGAGCGGTCGTGTACGCCTTGGCCCAGACTTCCATCGACAATCTCGCCTTCGCCGACCTCCGCGAGCGGCTCGGCATCCGCGAGATCGGGAAGCGGAGACGGGAGCTCCGCGGCACCACGCGTCAGGTCGTGCTCTCCGCCTTCCTCGTGCTCTACGTACTCACCTTCGTCCAATTCCAGACCCGGGACGTGATCGCGTACCAGTCGCTCGAACGCGAGACCCTGGAGGCCGTGCGCTCGGGAACGATCGCGGCGGACGGAGCCGCCGCGGATTTCCGCGATCGCTTCTCCAAAAAAGCGTCGACGTTCTCGGTGCGCCCCGACTTGAACGCCGACCGCATCCCCCTTCCCTGGGAACGTACGGATACGACGGAAGACGTGCAGCGGAACGTCTTCCTGCTGTTCCTCTTCTTCATGTTCTCGATCGCCGTCTGCATCCAGGCCGTCTGCTCGCTGGAGCACCGCGAGGAGCTCGACGCGCTCGCGGCGCGGATCCGGGACGTCGTGGAAGGGGAGGGCGATCTCCGGCGCCGGCTCAACCTCAGGCGCATGGACGAGCTCGGCGAGCTCTCGGAGCTCGTGAACCGCCTCCTGGACCGCTTCCGCGACGTCGTGAGTAAGATCGGAATTGCCGCGGCCAAGACCAGGGACGGGGCGACGTCCATCGACCTGGTTCTCCAAGCGGCGGAGAGCACCTCCGAACAGACGGGAAACGCGGTACTGACGCTCACGAAGGAGCTGGAGAACCAGTCGACCGAATCGAAGGTACTCGGCGAGGTCCTGGAAGCTCTCCGGGCCGCGGCCGGCGGCGTGGCTTCCGCCGTGGAGACGCAACGGCGCTTCGCCTCCGAAACTGCGGCGGCGATGGACGAGATGGCCGCGAACATCCGTTCGGTGGAGGCCATGACTTCCCGGTCCGGTTCGCTGTCCGAGGATCTTTCCGAGCGCGGCGGGGCGGGGAGCGCGGCCGTGGCCGATACGGGGA
>JAEWSV010000335.1 GCA_023398155.1 Spirochaetota bacterium | reverse complement strand
GACGGCGATCGTGCGGAGCTCGGCCCGATCGCCGTTTACGATGAACGCGGACCAGCCGTCTCCGGACTTGACGAGTTGGCTCCGGGGCACGACGATCGCGTTATCGTTGCGATAGACTTCCACCGCGACGTCGCAGTTGAGCCCGCTCGCGAGTCCCCGGCCTTCGCCGCCGAAATAGACGACGATGGGGAAGGCCCGCTTTTCGGTGTCCATGACGAGGGACACCTCGACGACCCGGCCTTCGTAGACATGGCCGCCTTCCTCGATACGGGCGCGTTCTCCTACGCGGATATCGGCGATCTCGTCCATAACGGCGTAGAGGCGAGCCTCGAAACCGTTCTGGTTGGTGACGGTGAATAGGGGCGTACCCGGCCGGACATTCTCGGTAGGCCGTACGTTGATCCGGGAAACGTATCCGTCGATCGGAGCCTTGGCCGCAACCATGTCGGATGCCTGCTTGTAGGAGGCGCCGGCGACCTCGTACTGGGTCCGCACGTTGTCGAAGTCCTGTTTGGAGATCCCCGCTTCAGCGAAGAGGGCCGAACTGCGCTTGAAGGCCGCCTCCGCGTTGGTGAAGGCGGCTTTCGCCTGGAGGTAGGCTGCGTTGTCCGTTGAAAAGGAGATAACCGTTTGATCCCGGACGACGCGGTCGCCGACTTTCACGTTGACTTCTCGCACCACATCGCTCAGCATCGCGTAGGCCGTGGATTCCGACCGGGCGCGGAGCGTCGTCGGATATTTGCGGTACACGGAAAAGCTCTCTTGAGCGAGCTTCCTGACCTTCACGGGAATACCCGTCTCGGCTTGGATGGTCTCCATGCTTTTCGCCCCTACCGATTCTTTACCCGAGCACGATAGGAAGGAAGACGCGGCTAAGAGAAAGCCCGCGGTCAGAAGCGGAAACGTTCGGATGGACATGTGTTTTCTCCTAAGAGGAAGTGAACAATGGTCGGTTATGAACAATGAACATATATGAACATTGTTCATTTCCAATGATAAAAAAAACGCCCTCAGGTGTCAAGGGGAAATTTCGGTCCGTTCCCGCTCTCCTGCGGCGAAGAAGGCGCTCCGCAATAGGTCCAGGAAACCGACGAAGATCTCGTCCTCTTGGAAGTCGCCGAGGTTCCCCCGGGAGCCTACGCGCTCCAGGCCGGAAGGCGCGAAGAGCATGCCGCCGAGGACCGCGGTGAGCGTGCGGTTGAAGACGCAGGCCTGGAGGGCCGGATCTCCGGCGACGCGTAAGGTCCCGTCGGCGCTCCCCACCCGGAAAACCTCAGTCAAGGTCGCGATCATGCCTTCGAGCTGGGAATTGATCAGGATATCCACCCGCTCGTCCAGGCCGCCGCTCCGCGCGAGGAAGGGTATCAGGGCGAAAATGGCGAGGGAGGGATCGCGGCGGACCTCGTTGACCGAAGCGAGAAGGACTTCGAGTTTCTCGCGGCCGGTCCGCTTCTCGGCGACGCGGTTGAAAACCAAGCCCGTGAGGCGCCGCATCTGTATGGATAGGAGTTCCGCGAGGATTTCGCCTTTCGTCCTGAAGTGGAGATAGACCGCTCCGACGCTCACGTCGGCGAGGTCGGCGACCTCCCTGATCGTGACCCGCTCGTAGCGCTGGTCCACGACGAAGAGCTTCTGGGCGGCGGCGAGTATGCGTTCGCGCGCTTCCTGTTTTTTACGCTCCACGCGCGAGATCATTCCTTCCAAGGGGCCTACCTCCGCTACTCATAATAATTGAACAGTTCAACCTCGTCAATCAAATATGAACAGTGTTCACATACTTCAAATCGGCCTGGAGCCGAAGCCCTCTCGGGTTTATAGTAGGGCCGTACGGAGGAACCGGCCATGAAAGCGCTCGTAAAGCGGAAAGCTGATGTAGGCATTTGGATGGAGGACGTGAGCGTCCCCGAGATCGGACCCAACGACCTGCTCGTCAAAATTAAGAAGGTCGCCATCTGCGGCACCGACGTGCACATCTATAAGTGGGACGCCTGGTCCCAGAAAACGATAAAGCCGCCGATGACCATCGGCCATGAATTCGTCGGCGAGATAGCCGCGGTAGGCAGCTCGGTGACGGGCTGGCAGGTCGGCGAGCGCATCTCCGGGGAAGGCCATATCGTCTGCGGCACCTGCCGTTCCTGCCTCGCGGGCCGGCGCCACCTCTGTCCGAACACCCGCGGCATCGGCGTCAACCGCGACGGCTGCTTCGCGGAGTACCTCGCCCTCCCCGCCTCCAACGCCTGGCGCGTCCATCCCTCCATCAGCGACGAGGTGGCCGCCGTCTTCGACCCTTACGGCAACGCGACGCACACGGCCCTCTCCTTCGAGATGATCGGCGAGGACGTGCTCATCACCGGGGCCGGCCCCATCGGCTGCATGGCCGCGGCCATCTGCCGCCGCGTCGGCGGACGCAGGGTCGTCGTGCAGGACATCAATCCTTGGCGGCTGGAGCTCGCCAAGAAGCTCGGCGCGACGCACGTCATCGACGCCACCAAAGATTCCGTCCGCGCCTTCATCGATAGGGAAGGCATGAAGGGCTTCGACATAGGCCTTGAGATGTCGGGCTCCGGGGCGGCCTTCGAGGCCATGCTGGAGGGCATGTACCCCGGCGGCCGCATCGCCCTCCTCGGCATCCTGCCGCAAGAAACGAAAATCGACTGGGACCAGGTCATCTTCAAGGGCCTCCACCTCAAGGGCATCTACGGCCGAGAGATCTTCGAGACCTGGTACAAAATGCAGGCTATGCTTCAGAGCGGCCTGGACATCGCGCCGGTCATCACCCACCGCTACTCCTTCGACGAGTTCCAGAAAGGATTCGACGCGATGCTGAGCGGCCGGAGCGGCAAAGTCATCCTGAGCCTGGACTAGGTAGCGAGGAGGAAGGGATGCGCGTCACGGTCAAGGACCTGTCGATCAACTACGAGGCGACGGGGAACGGGCTTCCCTTCCTCGCCCTCCACGGCTGGGGCGTGGACCACAGGCTCATGAGCGGCTGCCTGGAGCCCGTTTTCCGGAAAGCCGCTCTCCGCTGCAGGCGGTACTATCCCGACCTCCCGGGCATGGGGGCCACGGCGGGGAGCCCCTCCATCGCCGGATCGGACGACATGCTCTCCTACGTGGAGGCCTTCATCGACGCGCTCTTCCCCGGCGAGCCCTTCATCTTGGCGGGGGAGTCCTACGGCGGATACCTGGCCCGCGGCCTCGTACGGAGGATGGGATCGCGGATCCGCGGCCTCCTCTTGATCTGTCCCTCCCACAAGCCCTGGGTCACGACGCCGACGGGTATCGACAAGGGAGACGTCCCGGAGCATCGGGTCGTGGAAGCGGACGAGGCTTTTCTCGCCGAGCTCTCCGAAGCCGATCGCTCTTCGTTCGAGTTCCTTGCGGTTAGGAAAACCCGCGACGCCTGGAATCGCTTCCGCCGCGACGTCCTGCCGGGCATCCTCGCCGCCGACCAAGCCTTCCTGGCGAACAGCCTGTCGCGGAACGTGCCTTTCCGGAACGATCCCGATAAGCTCGATTCTCCGTTCGAAGGCCCGACCGCGATCATCACGGCCCGCCAGGATTCGTCCGTTGGCTATCGGGGTATCTGGTCGAAAATCGAGTCGTACCCTCGGGCCACCTTCGCCGTGTTGGACGGCGGCGGCCACAACCTCCAGAC
>JAEWSV010000206.1 GCA_023398155.1 Spirochaetota bacterium | reverse complement strand
GATACCTACGCCGCCGTCGGAGACAAAGCCGCCCTCGAACGCCTCGGCGACGCTATCCTGGCCGTCTCCAAGACCGGGGATACGCGGCAGATCCTCCACGCGCGGGATGCGTACAAGCTGGCCGCGTCCAAGTCCGCCTCGGCCAAGGAGACCATCGCGCTCGTGGGAGCCGCGGAGGCGGAGATAGGGCGGAGGGCGAAGACCTACGACAAGATCCGGCCGATCCTCGTCTTCCTCCGCGACTTTTCCTTCTCAAAGGATTTCACCGACTCGTGGAACAACGGCACCCTGACCTTGGAAATATATAGGTCGACGTCCGAGTTCAAGGACCCCAAATTCTTCGCGGCCGTAAACGACTTGCGCCGCTTTGAACGCTCGCTGTCGCTTTTGACGCCGAAGGTCACTTCCGCGCTGGCGAAAGAGACCGTCGCGTTCCTGGATGCGCGCATCCAGGCGGCTCTCTTCCCCGACTCGAACCCCGATCCGTACCGTTGGCTCTACGAGTACAACCCCTACGAGGACTGGTTCGTGCCCGTCCTGGCGCGGGCCGAACTCGCTCGGGAATTGGTCTCCAACCCGCGTTGACCGTTCGTCCGGAACGACGAGGCCCCCGCGCCGGCGGGGGCCTCGATCATCGTAGGAGAGGGTAGTCCGGGGCGGTTCAGATCTATCCTAATCGAGCCCGCCCAGGAACTCCTTCAGGGCCTTCATAAAGGCCTCGAAGGCATCGAAGCGGACCAGGTGCCCGACGCCTTCGATCTTGACGACCCGCACTCGGGGATTGAGCTCGCGTATCTTCTCGGCCACCTCGGGCGTAACGATTCCGCCGAGGGCGGAGTCGGCCCTGATTACGAGCGTCGGGCAGTCGAGGGTTCCTATGAGCGCGGTCCAATGCCCCTCCGCCGCGTTCATGCGGGGAGCCATGGCGTCCACGATGTTCGGGTCCATCGCTTTCTTGGATTCGCACATGGCTCTGATCAGGTCCTTGGGCCAAGAGGGATGGTCCTTCACGCAACCCTCGGTCAATGATTCCAGGCTTATGGCGGAGAGGCTTCTCGCCCAGTCAACGAAGGGATTATCGAGTATCTGAGGGCTCCCGACCGGCCAGGGCTCCATCCACCAGGGCGGATCCTCAAGGATCACGGCGCTCGCGATCCCAGGGAAGCGCGCAGCCGCTTGAAAGGTAGTCATCGCGCCCATCGAGTGCCCGCAAAGGATCGCCTCCTTGAGGCCGAGCGCGCGTACGAGACCGGCGAGGTCCGCGCCCATGTCCACCTTCTCTCCCGGCTTGACCCGTGCCGAGCGCCCGTGGCCGCGCATATCAGGCATGATCACATCGTATTCGCCCTGGAGCGCGCGAGCTACCGGGATCCAGCAGAGACCGTCGTCCGTAAAGCCGTGCGTAAGCACTATAGGACGCTTCTCTCCAGTCCCCGTACGATGATAGTGGATCCTGACTCCCCCTACGTCGATGTCCTCATGAATCCACGCGTCGCCCATTCGTCCCCCTTTGCGCGAGCATCTTGCCTTTGTTGAGCGTAACCTAATCGATCAACATTTCTCGAAGGATATTTTTGACCTCTTGTACGGTTCGTTCTTCTATTTTTCCCAGTTTCTTTATGAGCCTCGTCCTATCAACGGTTCGAATCTGATCCAGTACGATCCATCCATTCTTCCCTTGAAATTCCAGTTCCACTCGTGTCGGATAGTTATGCGATTTTGTCGTCATCGGAGCGATTATTATGGTACCGATGCTCCTATTCATTTCATCGGGAGAAATGACGAGACAAGGGCGCGTCTTCTGGATTTCATGACCTTTTGTCGGATCGAGGTCAACTAAATGAACTTCGTATTGATTGATTACCATTCCCATTCAAAAGCCTCTACTTCGTCAACTTCAGGAATAAGCAACCCATCATCTCCATTTGAGCTCATCTCCCTCAGGGCGTCTTCCCAACCATCACGCGGCTTGTTGGTTATGGGTTTCAGTATCAACCGCTTATCCTCAACTTCCATTTCCAATTTATCCTGGATATTGAGTTGTTCAAGTATTGCCTTTGGAAGTCTGATACCCTTTGAATTGCCTATAGGGATAAGCGAAACCAACATATCGAGTCCTCCTTTTGTAATTATAATGTAATCACGCTTAAAGATCAATAAGAGGGTCAGAGGGGTCTGATCCTCTGGGAGCCCAACTCCTTCCTCAATGCCGCCAAGGCGGGCTTGGCCGCGTCAAAGTCGTAGCTTCGTAATGCCCGCTCCATTTCTTTCACCCGAGGCTCCGTTTCGGGGGGGAGCTTCCGGGATAGCAAGCTCTCAACAATTTCCAACGCTTCGGTCGAGCCGTCCTGCACTTCCCGCGCCAGGCGATCCAACGCGCTCGCGAGTTCTTCGGTGCCGATGGGCTCCTTGAGCTTCTCCGAGTTCTCGGTAAAGAGTCCCAGCGCCTCCGCGGATTGAGAGCTGAGGCCCAGCTCGGTCCGCAGCTCGCGAAGCGCATCGGAAAATAGTTCGCGCGGATTTTCGGCGTTCTCCGCGGTCTCTTCCAGATCCCGGACCGCGGCGAAAACTCGGACCGCGGAGAGGTTTCCCGAGATGCCCTTGAGGACGTGGATCAGATGCCGCGCTTCGCCGAGGTCGTCCCTATCCAAGGCGTCCTGAATCTTCGCGAGCTTTACGGCGTACCCCGCCAGAAAGTCTTTGACGCAGCTCTTCCATTTGTCCCGATTGCCGGCAAACCGCTGGATGCCGTCCTGGACGTCGAAACCGTAAAGATCGACTTCCGATTCCTCGTCGTGCGGGGGGATCTCCCGCCGTTCATCGGCTTTCGCCTCCGAGGCGGAGAGCGCATCGCGGAAACCGACGTTTTCCTTCAATAGCCTGAGCACGACGGTCCGCACCGAAGGTCTATCCAGGGGCTTGGTGAGAAACGCGTTCATCCCCGCGGCCAGGCACTTTTCCTCTTCGCCCTTCAAGGCGCTGGCGGTGAGGGCGACGATGGGAACGGATTCCTTCCGGCTCGATTTTTCATATTCACGAATTTTCACGGTGGCCTGCAGTCCGCTCATTTCCGGCATCTGTACGTCCATGAGGATCAAATCGATGTCGTTACGGATCGCGACGTCGACCGCTTCCAGTCCGTTCGCCGCCTGAAAGAGCCGGGCGCGGGGAAGGAACTCATGGATGACGGTCATGATCAGCTGCATATTCATCCCCACGTCCTCAGCGATGAGTATGCGGGGCGCGATATTCAACGGTTCGTCGGCGACCGTGATTCCCGCGGCGGCGCGAGGAAGACGGATTCCCTCATCGGTGAGGTGCCGGAGATAAAAGAACAGCTCGTGGGCCTTTACCGGCTTGGTCAGCTCGAACCGAACCCCGCACTCTCTGCATTTTTCGTGAACGTAGGCGTCGTCCACCGAACCGTGAAGAAGGATCACCTGCCGGTCTTTTCCGCCTTCCCGCTCCCGCATGCGGCGGATGAAGCAGAAAGCGTCCATGTCGATCATTCGGTGGTCCACGATGACGACATCGAAGTCGTCGTTTTCCTCAAGGTACGCCAGAGCCCGGCCGCCGTCGTCGAAACTCGTACAGGAAACCTTCCAATTGCGGAAATCGCGTTCCAGGATTTTTCGGCTGTTTTCGTTTTGAACGACCAGCAGGACCCGATCGACCTCATCAAGGGCGATATCCGAAAACGTCTCCCCGTAGCGGTATTCGGTTTCAAAGGAGAATGAGAAGA
>JAEWSV010000161.1 GCA_023398155.1 Spirochaetota bacterium | reverse complement strand
CATGGCCAAGGCCGTCTTCGACAACCTTAAAGAGAAGCAGCCGAAGAACCACTTTACCATCGGCATCTACGACGACGTGTCCTTCACCTCCCTCAAGTGGGACGAGAACTTCAACGTCGACGAGAAGGGCGTGTTCGAGGCCCTCTTCTACGGTCTCGGCTCCGACGGTACGGTCGGCGCCAACAAGAACTCCATCAAGATCATCGGCGACGCCACCGACAACTTCGCCCAGGGCTACTTCTTCTACGACTCCAAGAAGGCCGGAACCGTCACCGTTTCCCACCTCCGCTTCGGCAAGAAGGCGATCAAGCGCCCCTACCTCGTGGAGAAGGCCGACTTCCTCGCCTGCCACAAGTTCAGCTTCGTGGAGAAGCTCGACATGCTCGCCAAGGCCAAGAAAGGCGGCACCTTCCTCCTCGCGAGCCCCTACGGCAAGAATGAGATCTGGGATCATCTGCCCGTGGAAGTCCAGCAGCACATCATCGACAACCAGCTCAAGTTCTACGTGATCGACGCCATCGACCTGGCCGAGAAGGCGGGCATGGGCGGCCGCACCAACGTCATCATGCAGACCGCGTTCTTCAAGATCTCCGGCGTCCTCCCCGAGGCGGAAGCCATCGAGCTCATCAAGAAAGCGATCAAGAAGACCTACGGAAAGAAGGGCGAAGAGGTCGTCAAGAAGAACATCGCGACGATCGACATGGCCCTGGACGGTATCCAGAAAGTCGATTATCCGGCGACCGTCTCCAGCAAGCTCAAGATCCACTCCCCGGTGCCCGCGTCGTCCCCCAAGTTCGTCAAGGAAGTCATCGGCGAGATCATCGCCATGCGCGGCGAGAAGCTGCCCGTTTCCAAGCTCCCCGACGACGGCACCTTCCCCACCGGGACCACGAAGTACGAGAAGCGGAACATCGCCGAGAAGATTCCGGTATGGGATTCGGCGACCTGCATCCAGTGCGGCAACTGCACCATGGTCTGCCCGCACGCCTGTATCCGCATGAAGGCCTACCCCGCCGGCGCCCTCGCCGGGTCTCCCGCGACCTTCAAGTCTACGGAAGCCAAGGGCAAGGAATTCGACGGGATGAAGTTCACCCTCCAAGTCGCGCCCGAGGATTGCACCGGATGCGGCGCCTGCGTGAACATCTGCCCGGCCAAGAACAAGGCCGACGATACGAAGAAGGCCATCAACCTGGAGCCGCAGCTGCCGCTCCGCGAGACCGAATCCAAGAACTGGGACTTCTTCCTCAAGATCCCGAACACGGATACCAAGCTCCTGAACCTCAACCTCGCCAAGGGCATCGGCATGAAGCAGCCCCTGTTCGAGTTCTCCGGCGCCTGCGCCGGCTGCGGCGAGACTCCGTACGTGAAGCTCCTCAGCCAGCTCTTCGGCGACCGGGCGGTCATCGCGAACGCGACGGGTTGTTCCTCCATCTACGGCGGTAACCTGCCCACGACCCCCTACGCCCACCGCGAAGATGGCCGCGGACCCGCGTGGTCCAACAGCCTCTTTGAGGACGCGGCCGAGTTCGGCATGGGTATGCGCCTGACGAGCGACAAGCTCGCCGAGCACGCGCGCGAAGTGGCCGTGGAAGCCAAGGCCGCCGGCATCCAAGCCGCGCTCCTGGACAAGATCCTCGCGAACGGCCAGGCCACCGACGAGGACATCGAAGCCCAGCGCGGCCTCGTGGACCAGCTCAAGGCCGCTCTGGCCAAGGACTCAAAGCCGATCGCCAAGAACCTCCTCTCGCTCGCCGACCACTTCGTGAAGCGCAGCGTCTGGATCCTCGGCGGCGACGGATGGGCCTACGACATCGGCTTCGGCGGCCTCGACCACGTGATCGCCTCCGGCAAGAACGTCAACCTCCTCGTGATGGATACCGAGATGTACTCCAACACCGGCGGCCAGATGTCCAAGGCCACCCCGATCGGCGCCATCGCCAAGTTCGCCGCGGCCGGCAAGAGCCAGGCCAAGAAGGACCTGGGCATGATCGCCATGAGCTACGGCTACGTGTACGTGGCGCACATCTCCATGGGCGCGAACATAGGACAAACCATCAAGGCCTTCCGCGAAGCGGAAGCCTACGACGGCCCGTCCATCATCATCGCCTACAGCCACTGCGCGAACCACGGCATCGACATGATGCGCGGCATGGATCAGCAGAAGTCGGCCGTCACCTCCGGGCTCTGGCCGCTCTACCGCTTCGATCCGCGCCTGGTGCAGCAGGGCAAGAATCCCTTCCAGCTGGATTCCAAGGACCCGACCACCGCGGTGGAGGACTTCATGTACAAGGAAGTCCGGTTCAAGAGCCTCAAGGCCGCCGACCCCGCGCGCGCCGAGGAGCTCCTGGCCAAGTCCAAGGCCCAGGCCGAGCGCGTCTGGAAGGAATACAAGTACCTGGCGGAGCGGCCGTTCTAAGATTACGCGCCGCGGGAAATCCGTAATGTAGCATTGAGGGCCGTCCCGGTTGGGGCGGCCTTTTTTTTGAAACACAGAGGGCACGGATGGGGAGAGGGGTGCATAGAGGGGAGAAGGTGAGTGAGGGTAAAGTGCGTGAGTAAAGTGAGGGAGACCGGCGACATAAGCCTATTTACCGGATATTGCATTCGCATGTAAAATACAATGACATGGTGGAGATCCGCTGGAACGAGGTAAAGAACGAGATCGTCAAGCGCGACCGCGGCGTCTCCTTTGAGGATGTGGCAGCAATGATCCAAGCCCATCAGGAACTCGATATATTGCCGCATCCTTCGCGGCCGAACCAAAAGATCATCGTCGTGCGCTTGCGCGGCTATATGCGCGCAGTGCCATTCGTCGAAGAAGCCGACGGTATTTTTCTCAAGACGATCTATCCGAATCGCGATCTGCAGATCCAGTATGGGGGCCTTCCGTGAACGATTCATATATACCCAAACTCGAACCTCTTGATGACGAGGAACGAGAGATCGAGCATCTGGATGCGTCAACGGCCCTTCCCTAGGAAGTCCGTGAGGGCATCCTCGCGCCGTATCGCGCCGAGGCAAAGAAGAACGTCACCATGCGTCTCTCGGAAAGTCTCATCGCGGAACTGAAGAAGAGGGCGGAGGAGGAGGGCGTGCCCTACCAGACCCTCGCCTCCATAGTCCTACAAAAATACGTACGCGGCGCTTACCTGGAGCGCGAGGCCGTGCGGGAAGTCGTGAAGGCACTCAAGAGTTGAGGCCATAGAAGGCCGCCCGATTCAGCCAGGCGGAGGTGCCCTCGCCCTTGTCCCCTCCGCGTTCGGGCCTGGCGCGCGGGTATCAGCATACTTGACTATAAAAGTGATAATATCGATGTTTTTCTCATGCTTTCTCCCACTCCGCCGATCCCGCCGTTCCGCCAGATGCGTAGCCGCGTACTGGGAGTCCGG
>JAEWSV010000146.1 GCA_023398155.1 Spirochaetota bacterium | reverse complement strand
GAACTTGGCCATGCCGTTTTCGAAGCCTTTCTTGCGCTCGATGGCGGGGGCGGAACCGGTCGTGCCCTGGAGCTCGACGATGTTGATCGGCTTGCCGGCCATGCCTTTCTTTTCGAGGTACTTGCCGAGCCAATCGGCGGCCTTCTCGCCTTCCTTGATGAAGTCGGAGCCCATGATGGTGAGGCGATACTTGCGGTCCGTGGGCTGAACGTCGCGGTCGATCATGATGACGGGGATCCTGGCGCGCTGGGCCTCGGCGAGGACGGGACCGTAGCCGGTCTCGACGAGCGCGGTGAAGAGAATGCAGTCCACCCTGCGGGCGATGAAGGTGCGGAGGGCCTTGATCTGGTTCTCCTGCTTCTGCTGCGCATCGGAATAGAGCAACGTGACCGTGTCATCTTCGTTGAAGGTATTCTGCACGGAGATGGTGTTGGCGTTGCGCCACTCGCTCTCCGAGCCGATCTGCGAGAAACCGACGACCCAGGTCTTCGGGGCGGCGAATACGCCCGTGGACACCACGCAGAGCACCATAACCGCGAGGACCAGAACTTTCTTCCAGCTCTTCATACTCCCTCCTTAGAAACTTTTCGCGCCTCTTGGCGCAATGGAACCACTTTTTGGACGGCCCGTACGGGCCGACGCCTATACTCGTCCCGGAAATCGCATTCTCAGGACAGACCCCAAAGCCACACCTCTCCTACCCTCCTTCGAATCCCGCCGGGCCGGCCGATGGCTTTCCCGGTTCGGCATTCATCCGCGATGGATGCCGCGGCGAAGCTTACTTCGCGACGTTGAGGAACTTGTAAAGGCTTTGGTTGGTGAGGACCTTCTCCACCTCGAACTTGAGAGGGCCGATGACGGTCGTCACTTCTCCCTTATCGTTCGACAAGGTGATGGTGTTGTTGATGGCGATGATGGTGACCCTTCCGCCGCTTTCCAGTACGTCGCCGTACTTGATGTCCTTCCCGTCCTTGCTCGGGTTGCGGTAGATCTGCCTGCCGAGGTACTGGGTAACGACGAGCTTGTTCTTGTACTTCGGATCCGCCGTCTTGCTCGCTTTGGGGAACGCCACGGCGCGGCCCTTGGACTTGAGGATATCGGCCGCCTTCTTGGTCACCGCTCCCGAGGTGCTGCCGGCCAGCTCGTATACCATGTTGGGCTTTCCGGTCTCGATCAATTCGATCCAGTCCCTATCCACGGATACCTTGAGCTCCGCGTTCGCAGGGATGACGTCCCCGACCTTGACCACGGTCCACGCGCCCGATCCAACCCGATAACTTATGAATCCCGCGTCGGTTTCGGAGTAGAGCCCAACGCAGGTCAGCGTGCCGGCTTTCGGATCCGCCGCGTATAAGGCGCCGATCATGATGAGCGAGAACGACGACAATACGGCCAGTCTCATAAGGAATCGCTTCATGCCCCACCTCCTTCTTCGTTGGTACCCAGACTACCAGCGACCGGCGGCGCCGTATTTAGGCAAGACGGCTATTTTGTGCACTTTTCGGAGGAGGCGGGCCTGGAGGAAGGGAGGTCGATTATCTCAGTTCGTACACCGCGAGCACCGGCCAATGGTCGGAGGCGCATTTTCCGTGGGCATAGTACCGCGGAACGGCGGCCAACAAGGGGAAAAGGGGGCCCCTGGCCATGATCTTGTCGATGGCTTCGGTGACGTGGATTTCCTCGGAAATGGGGCGGCAGGGGAAGGTGACCGGCTGCGCGAGGCCGAGGCTGTTGAAGACCTCGCGGAAACCGATGCCGGAAAGGATACGGGCGGGGTGGATGGGATCGTTGAAGTCCCCGCAGACGAGCGCGGCTTCTCCTTCCGCGGCGAGCTCCGGCATGGCGCGGACTATGGCGTGCGCCTCGGCGTGCCGGTACGACAGGCCGGTGGCCATCTCGTCCGCGTTCTCCTGGTGGGTCAGGTGGACGGTGCTGACCAGGATAGTCTTTCCGGTTCCTTCGACGCCCAGGCGGACCCAGAAGAGGCGGCGGTCCGTCTCGGGCATGGAGAGGTCCACCGCCCCGTGCTCGATCTCACGGAAAAGGGAAGCGCGGAAGTAGACGGTCCCCTCCTCGCTCCAGCCACGGAACGGATCCCGCACGCGCAGGTGGCCGGCGAGCACGGCGTCCACGGCGGCGAGGGTCCGGCTCCGCACCTCTTGGAAACAGAGGATATCCGGATCGTAGGCGGCTAGGAAGGAAGAGAGGACCTCCTCCCGTTCCTCCCATTTTTCCGTATTCCAGAGGTTGAACGTGAGGACGCTGAAGCGCGGGGGAAAACTCATCGCGGTTCCTCCGAAGCGGCCAAGGCCCAAGGATACCTGGCCTTGATGCGCTGGTAGGCGCCGAGGCCGAGCACCGTGACCCAGGCTATGTCGATGTCGAAATGGCCGGCGCGCTTTTCTTGACGGTTGAAGTAGTCCCATGCCGTGTGGTTGATCTGCTCCGGCTGCCAACCGACGGATTCCGCCCCCCTGCCCAGGAGGTCACGGGGAGATGCGACGAGCTGGTTCGAGGCGCTCAACATCCGGAGCGC
This sequence comes from Spirochaetota bacterium, assembly GCA_023398155.1. GTDB lineage: Bacteria > Spirochaetota > Spirochaetia > Treponematales > Breznakiellaceae > JAEXTK01. The sequence continues at coordinate 3,437 of JAEWSV010000146.1, read as the reverse complement.
CTGTTCCTCGTACAGCTTGTCCCCGCAGTACTCGGCCAGCCGCAGGAAATCGTAGGCGATGGCCATGCCGTAGAAGTCCAGGTGATGATGGGCCACCGAGACCGAAGTCATGCCCCGGGTACGGAAGTCCCGGCTTCCGAGCGGCGAATCGGGGGGAAAGGCGCAGTCGTACTGCCAGATCCAAGTCAGGACGAAATCCGCCGCCTCCCGCGCCCTTCCCAGCATCAGAGGCTCGCGGTCGCGCTCGTAGAAGTCCAGGAACATGGCCAGGAGGGCCGTACCCGCTTCCTTGTCGAAGGAATCGGCGTCCAGGGTATCCCCGTAGAACTCGCCGGCCTCCGCCAGCGAGCCGTAGTAGCGCCCCGCGGCCGCCAAGCCGTTCGATAGCGCGGCCTTGTCGTCGAAATAGGGTTCCACCGCCATCAGGAAGGACGCGATGTAGGCGCCGTTCGTGCCCAGCGCGTTGACCGGCTCTCCCTCCGCCGACCACCAGCGGCCGAAGGAACCTTCACGATCCCCGCCGAGCTGGTGGGCCAAATAGAAAGCGGCGACCCGTTTGGGCAAGTCGATGAATTCGGCCACCTCGCGACCCCGCCGCTTGAGCTCCTCGTAGAGGGCTACGTACGACTTCATCACCTCGCCGTTGCATCGGGCGTTGATGCGGCTGCGGAAGGAATCGTCCTCGGAGATGCCGAGGTACCCGCCCCAAACGCCGCGCCGGATATCGTAACAATCCTGATGGACCCCGGAGGCCAGCTCGCCCGCCAAGAAGAAGCGGCCGATGCGTTCCGCTATTTCCGGAAGGAGGCCGCTTCCGTCTTCCGCGCCGAAGAGCCGCGCCAGCCGGGCCTTGAAGGGAGCCGACGCGTCGTCGTCGAGCTCTCCCGCGTCGATATGGGAGAGGATCACGGCCCCTTCGAGGCTCTTCACGAGGAAGGAACCCGCGGTGTAGTCGTAGATGGCTTGCAGGTCGCCGTTGCCCTTCCCCATCGCGAGGTACGCGGTCTTCCCCCCGGACGCCGCCTCCACGAGGGACAGGAGATGGGCGATCTTGAGCGAAGCGTACGCGGCCCAATCCGCCGCCGGCGCAGCGCTCCCCTCGCCCCGCCGACGGCCGCCGCTCGGGAGCGCCCGCGGTCGGGACGGTTCATTCCGCTGCCCGAGGGCGGCGACGAAGCGCCGATAGGTACCGTAGATGGAAGCCCCCCCGGTCGGCGCGCAACGGCAGGAGAAGGCCTGTTCGACGACGAAGGGAAGTTCCGCGGCCCCCACGGAAAGGCAGGCGCGATCGCGGCCGGGAGCGGAGCGCTCGCTTTTCCCCGTATAGGCGAAGGGCACCTCCGTACCCGGGAGCTCCAGTTCCACGTAGGCGCGTCCGCGCTCCCAGGAGAAGCCGGAGGAGCACAGGAGGGAAGCGTCCAAGGAAGGCTCCACGGAAACGGTAAAGCTCTTGTCCGCTCCGTACCAATGCACGCAGCCGCCGATAGGGGCGCGGGATTCCAGGAAGGACCAGGAAGCCGCTTCTTCCCGCGTCGGGAAGGCTCCCTTGCCGAGTTCGTTGTTCCGATACATCACGGCGGGAACGAGCAGTTCGCCTTCCCGCTCAAAAGCCGCGCTGAACCGGGAACCGAGTATCCAACGGCCGTCCAGGAGGAGGGTCCATCTCCGCCGAACCGTAGAAAGGTCCCCCTCCGCGGAGATGCGGTCCTCCACCATGGCGACCTGACGGTAATCCAGGAAGAAATCCACCTGGACGGTACCGCCGTCGGTCCGCGGGGCTGAACTCCGGCACGGCGAGCCGTCGTGGAGGAGTCTGTGCTCGGCGATGAAATCGAACCCTCCCTGGCCCGGGCAGGTCACCGCCTCTTGGAAAAGCATGGATGTATCGCGCTGCATGATCAACCTTTGATACCGGTCATGGCGATGCCGGCGATGATTTTTCTCCTGAAGAAGGCGTAGAACATGAATTGGGGGATGGACGCGATCATGGCGCCCGACATGATGAGGGAGTACTCGGTGCCGTGGGTCCCCTGGAAGTTGGCTATCCCCACGGTGATGGTGTACTTCACCGTATCGTTCAGGATGATGAGGGGCCAGAGGAAATCGTTCCACGCGTTGATGAACGACAGTATGATCACCGTCGCCATGGCGGCCTTGCCCAAGGGCAGGATAAGTTCGAAGAAGATCCTGAAGCGTCCCGCCCCGTCGATGAAGGCGGCCTCTTCCAACACGGTCGGGATGCCTTCATAGAACTGCTTGAGTATGAACACGCCGATGGGAAGAGCCAGACGCGGCAGCATCACGGCGGCCAAGGTATTCACCAGGCCGTACGCGTTGAACTGTTGGTAGAGCGGAATGAGGAGGACCTGGAACGGCACCATCATCCCGGCCATGATCAGCCAGAACATCGCGGAGCTTCCCCTGAACTTGATCTTGGCCAGGGCGTAGGCGATCGGGGCGTCCACCACCAGGGTGAGCGCCATGGTCACGGTAGCCACGAGGACCGAGTTTCCCATCCAACGGACGATCTCGGTGGCGCGGAGGGCTTTGACGTAGTTATCCAGCGTGGGAAGGGCCGGCAGGAGCCGGAGGGAGGAAGAAACGACTTCGCTCTCGTGCTGGAGGGAGGTCAGGGCCAACCAGAAGAGCGGGAATATCCAGAGGAGGATGAAGAGGATTTCGATCGCGCGGAGCGCTGCTTTCTTCATGCTTGATCCTTGTCGAGCGTCCCGTACTGCGCCAGGGAAACCGCCAGGATGATGAGGAAGAGGACGTACGACATGGCGGCCGAGTAGCCCATCTTGAAGTACTTGAAACCGGCCTCGTACGCGTACTGGGTCAGGACGCGGGTCGTCCCGTAGGGACCGCCTCCGGTCATCACGTAGACTTGGCCGAACACGTTGAAGGAGGCGATGATCTGCAGGATGAGGCAGAGCGTCGTCGTGGGCCGGACCATCGGAAGGGTGATGCCGAAGAGGCGCCGGAGGTAACCGGCGCCGTCCATCTCGGCGGACTCGTAGATTTCCTTGGAGATCTGCTTGATGCCCGCCGAGTACAGGACCATGTTGAAGCCCGCCGTCCACCAGAGCGTGGCCAAGGTCACCGACCACATCGCGACGTTCGGATCGATGAGCCACCCCACGGTGCCGAGGCCGAGCGCCGTCAGCAACTGGTTCAGGAAACCGTAGTTATTCTGCATGATCCAGGCCCAGAGCGTGCCCACCACGGTCATGGAGAGTATGTACGGGAGGAAGAAGACGTTCTCCGCCGCCTTGGCGAGCGGCGAGGAGGAGGTGACCACCAGGGCCATGATGAAGCCGGCCGCCATCAAGATGGGCGTGGTCATGAGGACGAACTGGACCGTGTGCCAGAGGGAACCGTAGAAAAGATCGTCGGACAGCAGCTTGAGATAGTTGCCGAGGCCGACGAAAGTGCGG
>JAEWSV010000095.1 GCA_023398155.1 Spirochaetota bacterium | reverse complement strand
TTCGACCTCGCCCGAAGTTTTCTCGAGCGCCAGGGGCGCCCCGAGCGCGCGGTTCGGTTCGCCCTTGGCACCGCGCCAGAATATCTCCACGAGCGAACCGGTCGCCAGGGCCTGCTCCGCCACCCGGACCTTGCCGACGTAATCGAGGCCCTTCGCCTCCAGCTTCTCGTACCGCACCGCCGCGGCGACGAGCTGGGATGGGGCGAGCACCACTCTCCGGTCGATGCGGAGCGCGAGCTCGTCGCGCTGGTCCTTGGGCAAGTTCTTCTTCTCCAAGGCCGCGCGGAGGGTGGCTAGCCGATTCTCGACGGGGGCACCGCGGGCCGTCCCTCCGACCGCTGGCGTTTCCCCTTCCCCGACCGGCGAACCGGCCTCCGCTGGCCGCGCAGGCGCGGCGGCCTCCGCGATCGCCGGGACCGCGGCGGAGCGCCCGACGGAAGCCGCGGCAGTACCCGCTGCCGCGGCCGTTGCGAAAACGTCGCGCTTCGCGATGCCGAGGGCGGGGAAGGGCGCGAAACGGGCATCGGGACTCACGCGGGGGGCGTGGGCGGGCGGCAAGGCGACGATGTCCACTCCGGCCTTGGCGAGGGCCCTGACCGCCTCTGACTCGTCGGAGACGGATAGGAGGTAGACGCCGGGGGCGAGCGCGCGGGCCACGAGCCGGGCCACCGCCTCGGTCTCCACGAGGTAACGCCGTTCCTCGGAAACCACGAGGACCGTCCCGCGGTGGATGGCGACGCTCGCGTACCGCTCCTTCCATTCGCGGAGGGACCACAGGACGTTCTGCGCCACCTGGAGGCCGGAGAGCCGCTCCAGCGTGCCGGCCATGACGTCCACCTCGAATCCCATGTCGAAGCCGCGCACCGCCGACTCCCGCGTGAGCTCGTAACGCGTCGTCTGGGCGCATTCCCGCACGTCCAGGAACCGGGAGAGCGCGAGGGCGTCGGCGAAGCCGATCTCCGGATAGGCCACGACGGAGAACGAAGCGTCGAGGGAAATGACGGGCTTGCCCGCGGCGGCCGCGGAGAAGGCGTAAGCGCCGGCCGGAGACCAGGCGTCATCTCCCCCGCGGACGAGGGCGCGGGAGAGCTCCAGCGCGCGGATCGCGGCCTTGCGGAAGGCCGAAGGATCGAAGCCGGCGCGGAGTTCCGTCGCCGCCTCCTGAGCCCGGCCGTTCCACCTGCGCCGCTTTCCGTCGGCCTGCTCGCGCTCCCGGACATCGAGCATCCGGGAAAGGGTCGTCTGCGGATACGCGCGTCCCGCGTCGAGGTCGGACAAGAACGCGGCGAAGAGCCGCGCCCAGGAGGCGAGCCGCTCGCGCGTGGTACGGGAGGAAGACCACGCGGGGAGCGACGCGGCGTCGCCCGCTTCCGTTTCATCACCGTTCCGGTTCCCGTCCAGGCCCAACTCGACCGCGCAGAGGGCCGCGGCCAAATACGCGGTCTTCTCCGCCTCGGGCAGCGTGGCGAAGGCGTCGAGCTTTTCCTCGCATACGCGGACGGACGTCGCCCCTTCCGCGCCGTCGTCCCCCGCGATAGCTCCGAGGCCGCGGAGCGCCGCCACCGCCCTCTCGAACCGGCTATACGCGAAGACCGCCGACGCTTCCTCCGCGGCCTTCTTCCGGATGGAGCGGTCCGCCTTGAATAGGTCGGACCGCCGGTACAGGAAGGACACCGCGGCCGCGAGGGTGAGGGCGTCCAGGGAATCCTCGTCCCAAGCCGCGGTTTCCGCGGGCTCGCGCGCCGCCGAGGGGAAGAGCGGGGCGGAGTCCGTAGCCGCCTCGGCCAGCACGCTCTCCAAGGCGGGGTTGAGCGCGAGGCGCCGGACACCTTCCTCCTCTATGCGGTAGATCACGAGCCGCTCCTCCAGGTTGAGGAGAACCGCGTGCAACTCCGCGTAGCTCAGTTCGCCGTCGAAGAATGAGGTGAGTTCGGCCGCCGTGGGCTCGGCGAGGCGGTGCACGGCCGCTATCACCTTGCGGTCGGTGGCGTCCAGGTAGGCCGCGGCGGTTTCCTGGATGTCGCGCCGGCCGAGGAAGCCCGCGAGATCGTCCACGAGGCGCTGCTTGTTGAAGGGGGTCCGGATGTCGCCGAGATAACCGCGCATCAGGTCGAAGAAGGGCCCGTCCGGAAGCGTGACGAGGGCGGCCTTCCACTCGCCTATCGACCTCCACGCGGCGGTCCTCACGAAAGCTCCTCCTCCGTCCAATGCTGGATCGAATACTTGTAGCCTTGTTCGGCCAGGAACTTCTGCCGGTTGGCGGCGAACTCTTCCTCCACGGTGTAGCGCGCGACGATCGAATAGAAATAGGAGTTGCGCGCCTTCGGGCGCAAGATGCGTCCGAGCCGCTGGGCCTCTTCTTGCCGCGAGCCGAAGGATCCGGACACCTGGATGGCCATGGAGGCGTCGGGCAGGTCGATGGCGAAATTGGCCACCTTGGACACGACGATGACGCGGAGCTCGCCGCGGCGGAAAGCCCCGTAGATCTGCTCCCGCTCGGCGTTGGGGGTCTTGCCCATGATGAGGGGGGCGTTCAGGTCTTTCGCCAACTCCTCCAGCTGCCGGATATACTGGCCGATGACGAGGATGCGGTCCTCCGGATGATTGTCCACGAGTTGGCGGACGATCTTCCGCTTGAGCGGATTCTCGCTCGCGACGCGGTACTTGTTCCGCTGGTCGGCCACCGCGTAGGGGATCTTGAGCTCTTCGGGCAGGTCCACGCGGATCTCCGCGCAGACGGCCTCGGCTATCCAGCCTTTGGCCTCCAGGTCCTTCCAGGGCACGTCGTAGCGCTTGGGCCCGACGAGGCTGAAGACCGCGTCTTCCGCCCCGTCCTCGCGGACGAGGGTGGCGGTGAGCCCGAGGCGGCGCACGGCCTGGAGCTCGGCGGTCACGCGGAAGACGGGCGCGGGCAGGAGGTGCACCTCGTCGTAGATGATGAGGCCCCAGGCCCGCTCGCGGAAGAGCTTGAAGTGGGGGAAGTCGGCTTCCTTGTCCGGCCGCCACGTGAGGATCTGGTAGGTCGCCACGGTCACCGGGGCCACGGATTTGGAATCGCCCGTGTACTCGGCTATCTGGGTTTCGGTCAGGGAAGTCTTGTCCAAAAGCTCGTCGATCCACTGGTGGACCGCGGCGACGTTCGTGGTGAGGACGAGCGTGTTCGTCTTCAGCAACGACATGACGGTCATGCCGACCACGGTCTTACCGGCTCCGCAGGGCAGGACTACGACGCCGTAGCCCGTGCCGGGAGAACCGTCGCCGACGACCGATCGGGCGGCTTCTACCTGGTAATCGCGCGGGGCGAAGGCCTTGCCGCTGCCCATGAAATTCCGGAGCGGCACGTCGAGGGGCTCTCCCGGCGCGAGGGGAGCGTCGTCCTCCACGGGCCAACCGAGCCGGATGAGTTCGCGCTTGACGGTCCCCCGATCCACGAGCCGGACGCGGAAACCGCCGTCGACCTCCGCGAGATACTTCGCGAGGATCTTGCTCGCCGCAACCTCGGCCATGACCGCCGCGTCGTCGGACACGAGGAGGAGGTCGTCCTCGCCGGCGTGATCGGCGGGCCGCCGGAGTTCTTGGGGCAGCGCCACGAGGCGGATCTTACCGTACCGCGACATGACGTCGGAGAAGCCGTCCACGACGCCGCGCGGCACGACGTACCGGGAGTACTCCTCCAGGGCGGCAGCGACGTCTTTCGGCCCGAGCCCGGCGCTCGCCGCGTTCCAAAGCGAGAGGGGCGTGATCCGGTACGTGTGGATGTGCTCCGGCGATTTTTCCAGCTCGGCGAAGGGCATAATCGCCGCCCGCGCGGCCTCCGCCCGGGCAGCGTGTACGTCGAGGAGGAGGGTTCGGTCGCTCTGCACGATGAGCGGATTCGCCGGATCGTTCGCCATATCCGGGCAATTCTAGTCGAAAAAATACCCCGCTTCAATAGTTACTCGCGACCGATTCCATCATATGTCGTCCTAACGCTTGAAATGCGAATACCTATGGACGTATACTCGCCCGCACGTCGCGACCCCTTCGATGGGCCGCCCCATCAAGAAGGAACCAACCCATGTCGACTTTCAAACTGGTCTCGCTCCGGGATTTCATTCCCCGGACCTACGAGCTCGTGCGGCCCACGGGCGGCAAGAAGTACGATGCCGCTTCGTTCGGCAAAGACTTGATCGCCGGGCTCACCGTCGGCGTCGTCGCCCTCCCCCTGGCGATGGCCTTTTCCATCGCCGCCGGCGGGACGCCCGAACAGGGACTCTATACGGCCATCTTCGCCGGCTTCTTCATCAGTTTCCTGGGCGGCAGCAAGTTCCAGATCGGCGGTCCGACCGGCGCCTTCGTGGTGATCATCTTCGGCATCATCGCCAAGCACGGCATGGGCGGCCTCATCACCGCGACCCTACTCGCGGGCCTGATGCTGGTGCTCATGGGCGTCTCCGGCCTCGGCCGGCTCATCAAGTTCATCCCCTACCCCGTCACCACGGGCTTCACCACCGGCATCGGCCTCCTCATATTCTCCCAGCAGGTGAAGGATTTCTTCGGCCTCCAGATCGATAAGAGCGCGCCCGAGTTCTTCGAGAAATGGGCGCAGTACTTCGAAAGCGCCCCTACCTTCGATCCGCTCACGCTCGGCGTCGGGCTCGGCACGATGGCGATCATCATCCTGGTGCGCAAGTTCGCTCCGCGCATCCCCGCCTCCGTGGTGGGCGTCGCTGCCGCGACTCTGCTCTGTTTCCTCCTTAAAATGCCGGTGGAAACCATCGGAACGCGCTTCGGCGGAATCCCGCAAACCCTGCCGATGCCGAGCTTACCGGTCTTCAGCTGGGCGACCGTACGGGCCGTGTTCCCCGACGCCCTCACCATCGCCCTGCTCGCCGCGATAGAATCCCTGCTCTCCGCCGTGGTCGCGGACGGCATGACGGGCGACCGGCACAACGCCAACATGGAACTCGTGGCCCAAGGCGTCGGAAATATCGCGAGCGCCCTCTTCGGCGGCATCCCCGCCACGGGAGCCATCGCGCGCACCGCGACGAACATCAAGTCGGGAGCGACGAGCCCCGTCGCGGGCATAGTCCACGCGATCACCCTCGTCCTCTTCGTGCTCTTCCTCGCTCCGATCGCTTCGGCCATACCCTTGGCCAGCCTCTCGGCGGTGCTCATGGTGGTCGCCTGGGACATGAGCGACTTGGATCGTTTCCTCCGATTGCCCCGCCGCGCGCCCAAGAGCGACACGATCGTACTCCTCGCGACCTTCGTGCTCACGGTCGTCGTGGACCTGACCGTCGCCGTTGAAGTGGGCGTCATCCTCGCCGTCTTCCTCTTCCTCCGCCGCGCGATAGAAACCGCGGAAATCAAGCCGAGTTTCCTCGATTCCGAGGAAAACCGGACCGCCTCCGCGGTACCCGTTCACCCGAAGAACGTGGAAGTGTACGAAATCACCGGCCCCTTCTTCTTCGGCGTGGCGGACATGCTGCAGGACACCCTCGACTCCCTGGAAAAGGCTCCGAAAACCTTCGTGCTCCGCATGAAGGAAGTCCCCGCGATAGACTCCACCGGCATCGCCGCGCTTAAATCCTTCGCCCGCCACTGCCGCGCGCACAAGACCACGCTCATCTTGAGCGAAGTCCGGCCGCAGCCGCTCGCGGCGCTCGACCGCGCCCGATTCCTGGACGAGATCGGCCGCGAGAACGTGGCTACCTCTATCGACGAGGCCCTTTCCAAGGTGTAACCGGCGCCGACCCGCGGCCGATAGCCGCGGGCCGCGGCCGGGGGCCGCCGAGCCGCAGGCCTCCGGCGGCCGCGGTCCGGCCAACCTGCCTACTGCAATTTCCTGATGCGGACCTCGATGTCGTTCTCTCCCGCGAGGAGCGGCGGGAGAAGCGCAGTGTTCGTCGACGAGAAATGGTAGGGGTAGAGTATCCGCGGCCTGAAAGCCTTGGCCGCCGCGGCGACCTGTTCGGGCTTCATGGTGTACGGCTGGTTCATCGGGAGGAACGCGATGTCGATGGCCGCGAGGTCCGCCATCTCCGGTATGTCTTCCGTATCGCCCGCGACGTACACGCGCAGCTTGCCGAAGGTGAGCACGTACCCGTTGTCCTTCCGCGCCTTGGGATGGTAGCCCTCCCGACCCAAAGTGGTATTGTACGCGGGGACCGCCTCCACGC
>JAEWSV010000055.1 GCA_023398155.1 Spirochaetota bacterium | reverse complement strand
GCTCCCGATAAGGCGGAGCCGCTTGCGGTGGAAGTCCGTGCCCAGGTCCAGGGAGACCGGTTTGGATCCGTACCAGGATCCGACGACGATGCGGCCGTCGTAGCCGGCGGCGCCTATCGCGGCGGCGAGGGCTGCCGGATTGCCGGAAAGTTCGAAGAGGAGGTCGTAGTCGCCACGGGGGAGCCGGTCGGCCGTCCTGAACGCGCTACCGCCCGCGGAGGTCCGCTCCGCGAGCAGGCGCCGGTAGGGAGAAGGGTCGACGGCGTCCAAGGCCGTCAAGGGAAAATCCGCGAGAAGATCGACCGCGATGCGCCCCACGACGCCGAGGCCGAGGACCCCGACCCGTTCGCCGAGCAAGGGCGCGCCGTCCAGGACGAGGCTCGCCGCCGTCTCCGCGTTGGGGATCAAGGTGGCGGTCGCGTCGTCCAGGCCGTCCAGGACCACCGCCCTCGACCTGTCCACGACGACGCGGTCTTGGTGCGGATGGAAGACGAGGACCTTCTTTCCCATGAGGCTTTCGCCGTCGTGCGGACCCTCGTCCGTCACCGTGCCCACCAGGGAATACCCGTAGGGGAAGGGATAGGTCGCCGCCATGCCCAGCTCGGGGATGTTTTCGTCCAGCCTGAGCGCGGGATCCACGGAGCCGGTATAGATGAGGCGCTCCGTCCCCGCGCTGATGCCGCAGAAGTTGGCGCGGACGGCAATCGACCCGCTTCGGAGCGGGGGAAGCTCCGTCTCCTCGACGCGAACATCGAAGGGACCGTGGAATACGAGCCGTCGGGCGGTCAATTTCAAGTACCTGGAAGGAAAGGTACTCACGCGCGGGACGTTCCGCCAAATGAAAGGATAACGGCCCGCATAACCCGGGAGAGGCCGCCCGCGCTATCCTCCCGATCGTTTCAGGCGAACGAGCTTACGAAATTTTGACAGGGTATGTTTTTAGGCTGAGAATTGCCGTGTATGGACATCATCGGGAAAAAACATTACCGGTTCCTCGCGAGGTTCATGCTCGTCCTCTGCCTCCTCGCCATAGTCCTCACCATCTGGGCGATCCAAAGCGCCGAAGTCGTATACGCCCGGAGGATCTACGACGAGATCTACGGTATAAAGAAAATATTCCTGAAAAACACGGTGCATAACGTCATCCGCGATATCGATAGCATCCGCGCCGCCTACGCGGCCATGGCGGCCCAGGTGCGGGACCGGCTCGTCGTCGAGCTCGAGCAGCTGCATGCGGACGACTCGGCGCGTTTCGCGGAAACCGCGCTGGAGTTGTTGGAGCGGGGTAAGTATCCGGGAGCGGTGAATCTACGGCTGGAGGATACGCGAACGGGCCGTCTCTTCGCCTCGCCCGGGAAGGGAACCCATGATTTGCCCGATTCGGCGCGGGAGTACCGATTCGGTTCCTGCCGCCTGCACGTCTCGCTCAACGCCGCGTGGGTGGACGACAATACCAAGTCGAGCGTGGCCGCGATGCTCCGCGATCAGCGCTTCGAGAACGGGGGCTATGTTTGGGTGAATGAAATCCTGGACTGGGGCGGGGGCGATGATTATGCCGTGCGTCGCATACATCCCAACGTGCGGGACACCGAAGGCAACTACCTTTCCACGAATACCCAGGATATCAAGGGCAACTTCCCCTACCGTGAAGAGCTGGAAGGGGTCCGTGATTCGGGCGAGGCCTTCTTCACGTACTTCTTCAAGCGGCCCGATAACGACAGCATCGCCGAGAAACTTACCTACGCCACGTTATATAAGGAGTATAACTGGATCATAGCGATGGGTTGGTACCTCGAGGACGTACAGATCTATATCGATGACGTAAAGACCGCCAGCAGGAAGCTTACCACTCAGATCATCGTCGCCACGGTCGCGTTCCTCTTCGTGCTCTTCCTGTTGGCGCTCCTCTTCCTCTCCCGGATGGAACGGCAATTCATCTCCCGGTCCAACCAGGCCATACTGATGGAATCGAACATCGATCCGCTTACCGGCGCCGACAATCGGCGTTTGGGAGACGGGTACCTCGCCGAAACCTTCAACAAGTTCCGGCACGGTACCGAAATTTCCGTCCTCCTCCTCATGGATATCGATAACTTCAAATCGATCAACGACCGCTACGGCCACAAGGCCGGCGACCGCGTCCTCCAGGCGATCGTAGACCGGGTGAAGCAGGGCATGCGCTCCTCGGATCATCTCGTCCGGTGGGGCGGAGAAGAATTCCTCGCTCTCTGCTACGGCGTCGGCGCGGACGAAGTTCTCCCCTTCGCGGATAAACTGCGCGGCTTGATCGAGGATTTGACCGTTCCGGTCGGACCGGGGGCCGGGAAAACGATCAGCGTGACCGTTTCCATCGGAGCCGCCTGGTTCCTGAACGAGGACCGGGGGCCCGATGAAGCCCTCCTCCGCGCGGATCAGGCGATGTACCGGGCGAAATCCGCAGGGAAGAACTGCGTGAGGACGCAGATCGCGTAGGGCCGCTCCGGCGACTCGACCCTTCCGGGCCGTATTCTTTACGGGTTATGCGCGCCGCGCTATTATCTGGAGGAAATGATCAAGAAAAAGCTATGCCTACTCGGAGCCTTCGGCGTCGGAAAAACCTCCCTGATCAAAAGATTCGTGTCCAGCGTATTTTCCGAGGCCTATTTTTCCTCGGTCGGCGTCAAGGTCGATAAGAAGGTCGTCGTTTTAGGTTCGGGCGCGGAGGTGACGCTCATGATCTGGGATTTAGCGGGCAACGACGATTACGAGATGGTGGCCGACACCTATCTGCGCGGTATGTCCGGATATCTCCTTGTGGCGGACGGAACGAGGCCCGATACCCTCCTGAGCGCGCGAGGGACCCAGGACGCGATGGCGAACTTGTTTCCGAACCTGCCGTCGGCGCTCTTGCTCAACAAGGCCGATCTGGCCGGATCGTGGGCGCTTGCGGCCGGGGATTACGCGGACTTCACGACGCGGGGAATCGGCGTGGCGATGACGAGCGCGAAGGACGGCCGCGGCGTGGAAAGGTCGTTCCTCGATATCGCGGAAAAAATCGCGCGTGCGTAGCATGCAACGAAACGAAGAGGCCGAGGATATCCTCCGCGCCCTCGATCCCACCGAGCGAAGTCAGTTGGAACGCCTGAGGGAGCGCGTTAAGAAGGCAGCCCCTTCGCCTGAAGAAATCGCGGCGATCCTGCCGGAGGCCGTGCTGCGCGGCGACGAAGGCAGCCGGCGGCTTTCCAACTCCATGGTGGAAATCACCGAGCGCGCCATCGAACTATCCGTTCGCGGGGATCCCGAGCGCCTTTCGACCTCCCTCTTTCCCATCATCGGCGCGGCCATCCGCAAAGCGCTCAATAAGCTTCTGACCGACACGATGAACAATATGAACGCGGGGATGGAAAAGACGTTCTCCGTACGTCGGCTCGGATGGCGTCTGGAAGCCTGGAAAACGGGCGTCCCGTTCATGGAGATCGTCCTCCGGCACACGCTCAAGTTCCGCGTGGAACACGTTTTCCTCATCCATGGAAAGACCGGCCTCCTTCTGCGCGCGCTCTCGCGGGAAGGGGCGAAAACCGCGGATGACGATATGGTCGCGTCCATGCTGACGGCCGTGCGCGACTACATAAAAGATAGTTTGGCCCTCCGCAAAGCCGAGTCCGTGAACGGCATTACCGCGGGCGAATACTCGATCATGGTGGAGGAAGGACCGCGGGCCTCCTTGGCCGTGATCGTGCGCGGCGACGGAGACGGCAGCATCAGGGAAGCCATGCAGTCCGCAGTCGAGACGGTGCACCTCCGCTTCGCCCGGGAGCTGGAGGCCTTCGGCGGGGATACGTCCCCCTTCGAAATGACGGAAGCCATCCTCAAGGCCTGCCTGCTGAGCAGGGAAGCGGGCGAGGCGAAGCCGAAACCCGTCTACGCCATCGTCGCGCTGGCCTTCGCCGCGGCCGCGGTAGTCGCCGTAGGCGTCTTCGGAGCGGCGACGGAGAGCCGCCGCGGCGCCTTCGTGAAGGCGCTCGGCAGGGAGCCGGGCATACTGGTAGCGTCATCGGAACGGCGCTTCAGGAAGACGGAACTCAGGTTGCTCCGCGATTCGCGCGCCAAGGAACTTGAGGCCGTGGCCGCGGAATACGGGATCGACTTGAGCGATTTCGATATCGAGGAGGAAGCGTTCGTCTCCCCCTCATTCGTCGACTCCCCGGCTCCGACCGTCCGGACTATTCCCGAAGAATTGCTCGCGCTTTCGCGGAAACTTTCCGCGTACACGCTCCTCTTCGAACAGGATTCCGGCGAACTGCAGGCGGGGCAGGAACCGAGCCTCCGCGAGGCGGGGGCGGTGATCGCGATGCTGGTGGAACGGGCCCAAGCGCTCGGCTTTTCGGCGTCGGTGGAGATGACCGGCCACTCGGCGGGTTCGGTGCAAGACGAAGAGAGCGTCTCGGTGAGCGAGAAGCGGGCCGCCAAAGCGCTGAACCTCTTCGCGGAGGTGAACGCCCCGCTGGTCAAGTACGTCGTCCCCCGCGGCGTTGGCGTGAGCGAACCCGTCGTACGCGAGGAGCGCACCGAGGAAGACCGGATGCGGAATCGGAGCGTCACCTTCAAAGCGATCTTTCGGTGAAGAGGCTGGCGATCGTCTCGGCCTGCCGTACGTGAAAGCGGTACGTGCCCGATATGAGATCGATGAGGAAATTCCTGAGATTGGACCGCAGCGAGGGGCCGCCGGAGAAGAAGTACGCGTACCGATACCGGAACGGGTCCATCTCCTCGCCGCGGAGGATCGTCCGCGTCCTTGAAGCGGCCAAGTAGACCGCGTAGCGATCGGACTCGAAAACGGTCGGCTTTTTCCGGGTTAAAGCGGCGTCAAGGGCCGGCGACGCCGACTCGGCTGCGGGAACGATCGCGCAATGGAACAGGGAGGCGGTTGCATCGATCTCTACGCCGAGCCCCTTGTACCGCGCGGCCGTGTCGCGTCCCGTCGGGATGGCGATAAGCCGGGCAGTACCGCCGGCCAGGATGGAACGGTGGCAGAGAATGATTCCCGGATCGCCGGGTACGGCTCGCGGACGATGCGGGCCGAACAAGGGGACGGCGAGGCCTTTCCGGACCGCGACCGAACCGAGGTTCTTGGGCAGGAAGGCAGATGGAGCGCATTCGGACGGCGCGCTTTCCGCGTAGGAAGCGAGGAAACGTAAGAGCGCGGGGATCTCGGCTTCCGCGCGCCCGTCCGGTTCGATCAGGCCCAAGCGAAAAAGCGCGGCATGGGCGCGGAGCACGGACGAGAGGCGCTCGATTTTTACGCGGGAAGGATGAGAGGCGAAATCGAGCAGGTTACGGTACTCCGCGGCCGAACCCGAAACGAGTCCTATGAGCGGGCCGTCGAAAAGCAGGATATGGGCGTTTACGATGGATACGATGCGGCGGACGAGCTCGGTTTCGGCGTCCTTCCGCGCTCTTGTCCTCCGCTCCATTTCAACCGAAATCCGGCGGCGGGGCTTCCGAATCATCCGCTTCCTTCCGCATGATGAGGATCTCGTCCAGCGCGTCCAGGAAGGTCGCGACTACCGAGGGATCGAAGGCCCTCCCCGACTCGCTCCGGATGAAATCGAGTGCGCGCTCTTCGCTCCAGGCGCTCTTGTACGGCCGATCGGCGGTCAACGCGTCAAAGACGTCAGCGACCGCGCAGATCCGGCTCATGAGGGAGATGCGGTCTCCGGCCAGTCCATCGGGATAGCCGGATCCGTCCCATTTCTCGTGATGGTGCAGCGCCACCTCACGGGCGGAGACGAACAAGCTATGGTCCTCCCTGCTGAGCAGGGCCGCGCCGATCCGGGTATGATCCATCATGGTCTCCCGCTCCGCGGCCGACAAGGCCTCCTGCTTGAGGAGAATCGAATCGGGTATCCCTATCTTGCCCACGTCGTGCAGGAGGCTGGAATAGAACAGGCTCTCGCATTCGATGGGTGAGAGTCCGAGCCGTTTCCCGATCGACACGCAGGACCGTCCGATTCGATAGATGTGGCCCCCCGTCTCCTGGTCCCGGAACTCCGCCACCCGCGCCAGCGTGGCGATGACGGAGAGCCGGGAGTCATTGAGTTCTTTCGTACGGTTCCAGACTTTTCGCTCCAGGTCGTTGTTTTGCCTGCGGACGAGGTTCATGAGCTCTTCAAGGCGTTTATTGGTAGCGTTCAATTCCGCGTTCCGCTCTTCCAGTTTTTGCATCAGGATCGTTATATCGTTCTTGCTTTGGGTTTGGACTTGCAGGTTCTCGATCGTCTCCGCCACGTCCTCCAGGGCTACGATGGCGCGGGCGGACGGGGCCGAAAACGGCATATCCGAATCCAGCGGGAGAATGAGGAGATCGAAATAGCTGTCGTTCCGCTTTACCGCCGGAATGCGGAGCCTACCCTGTCCCGAGTCTAAAATTCCGCGGACATCCTCTTCCAAGCCGACCAATTCGGGGAAAAGGTAGTAGAGGTCGACGGGACTATCCGGGAGCGGTTTACGGAGTAGGCCCCAGAAGGGAACCTGGCTCGGCAATACCCGGCCTCCGCCGTCGATATGTTCGTAGTAGATCTTGAAATGCTGAAGGAGTTTTCTCATGGGGCCCCGCGCCCGATTTACTTAAGCCGCCCGACGTGGTCCTTGACCGCCCTTTCCTT
>JAEWSV010000018.1 GCA_023398155.1 Spirochaetota bacterium | reverse complement strand
GCGCAGGAGCGATCCGTGACGAGAAAGTTAAGGTCTTCCGCGCCCTCCGTCCCATCCGCGACGAGGCGATCGGGCTGAGCACGGTCCGGGCCCGCTACGGAGCGGGCCTCATGGACGGTCTGGAAGTCCCCGCGTACGTCCACGAACCGGGCGTAGCGGCCGATTCCTCCACCGAAACGTACGCCGCCCTCAAGATCTTCGTCGATTCATGGCGCTGGGCTGGGGTTCCCTTCATCCTCCGCACCGGAAAGCGGCTCCCCCGCAGGCTTTCCGAGATAGCCGTCCACTTCAAGAAACCCCCGCTGGCCCTCTTCCCTCCCGGCTGGACGGGCGGCAACCAGCTCGTGTTCCGCCTCCAACCGGACGAGGGGCTGACCCTGTACCTCAACACCAAGATCCCCGGCCTTTCCGACCGGTCCCGCTCGGTGTCTATGGATTTCCTCTACGGGACGGGCTTCGGCGTTCCTTCCCCGGAAGCCTACGAACGGCTCATCCTGGATTCGCTCATCGGCGACGGGACCCTGTATACCCGCCGCGACGAGGTGGAAGCCTCCTGGGCCTTCATCGATCCGATCCGCGCGGCCTGGGACGAGGGCGCGGTTCCGCTCTACGAGTACGAGGCGGGACGTCCGGGGCCGGCCGCGGCCAAGGAATTGCCGGCCTCGTTCGGTCGGAACTGGAGGCGGCTATGACTCACCCGAAGACTTCCGAGCTGGAGCGCGAGCTGGTTGCGCGGCTGCGCGAGATCGCTTCCGGCAACGCCCGGGCCATGGCCGCCACCGTGGTGGTGGTAGGCGAGGCGGCCGAAGCGGAAGCCGCCGACGCGGTGGTGGACCGACTCATGGGCAAACGGCCCGCCCGCGTCCTCCACCTGCGCGGCTACGCCTCCGGAGGCTTCAAGTCCTGGTCCTCCGCGCGGTGCAGCCTGGACCGCCAGAGCCGCGGCGTCTGCTTCGAGGACATCTACCTGGAGAGCCCCGACGATTCGGCCTACGAGTCCCGGATCTGGGCCCCCTTCGTGGTGCGCGAGCTGCCCGCCCTGCTTTTCTGGAACCTCGGGCCTAAGCTGCTCTCCAGCTGCGACTACGACTGCGCCGACCGGGTGGACCTCACCTTCGTGGACGGAACCAAAGACATCGCGCGCTTCGGCAGCGCCATCGACTCGTACGCGTCGGCGGCCTTGGCGGCCATCGAGGAGACTTCCGGATTCGCTGACCTCGCCTGGGAGCGCTCGCTGCCCCTCAGGCTCGCGGCCTCCCGCCTCTTCGACGGGGAAGGGCGGAGCGCGGATCTTGAGGCCGTGGACGCGGTGCGCATCCGCGCGGGAGACGAGTGGAGCGCCGCCTTGATGCGCGGCTGGATCGAGTCGCGCCTGGGGAAACGAGGGGAGCGCATCGTCTTCGATACGGGCGTCGCGGATGAGCATGACGGGGCCTCAGTCGCCTTCACGCTCGGGAGCGGGAAGACGGCTCAGGCGACCTTCCGGGATTCTCGGCGGGCCCTGCTGCGCTTCGCCGACCAGTCGGTCCTGGAAGTGACCTACCCCGAGCCGGACGACGGACTCGCGCTCGCGCGGCTCGTGGACGCTCCGCTCGCGGATCCGCTGTTCGCCGAGGCCTTGCGGATGCTCGTCCGCTACTGAGCGCGGCCACTTGACGAACGAGCTCCATATCGATATTTTTATCTCGTAATAAACCTTACTTATATGGTAAGGAAAGCGAGGTAGCTATGACCGATGCCGCAAAACCCGATGCGACGACCGAAGCGACCGCTCAGCCCGCCGCCGGCAAGCCGATCCGGATCGCGTTCTTCGACACCAAACCCTACGACCGGGAGTATTTCGAGAGGACTAATTCCCGCTTCGGCTTCGAGATCAAGTTCTACCCGGCGCGGCTCGGCGAGGATACGGCGGCCTTGGCGGCCGGCTACGATGCCGTCTGCGCCTTCGTGAACGACGAAATCGACCGGCCGACCGCCGACGCCCTCGTGGCGGGCGGCGTCAAGCTCGTGGCGCTCCGCTGCGCGGGCTACAACAACGTGGACCTGGAAGCGGTGTGGGGCCGCCTGCACGTGGTGCGCGTCCCCGCCTACTCGCCGCACGCGGTGGCCGAGCACGCGCTGGCCCTCCTCCTGGCCCTCAACCGTAAGACCCATAAGGCCTATTACCGGACGCGCGACGGCAATTTCACGCTCTCCGGCCTCGTCGGCTTCGACCTCTACGGGAAGAAGGCGGGCGTGGTCGGCACGGGGCAGATCGGCCGCATCGCGGCGGGCATCCTCCGGGGACTCGGCATGGAGGTCCTCGTTGCCGATCCCTTCCCCAACGCGGAGTGGGCGGCCTCCATCGGGGCGCGCTACGTGGAGCTGGACGAACTCTTCCGGTCCGCGGACGTCGTCACGCTCCACTGCCCCCTGACACCCGAGACGCGCCACCTCGTGGACTCAGGAGTCCTGGCGACCATGAAGCGCGACGCCATCGTCATCAATACGGGCCGCGGGGGTCTCATCGACACCAAGGCCCTCATCGACGCGCTCAAGGACGATCGCCTCGGCGGGGCGGGCCTGGACGTGTACGAGGAAGAGGACGAGTAC
>JAEWSV010000602.1 GCA_023398155.1 Spirochaetota bacterium | reverse complement strand
GCCCGCCCGCTCGCGAGTCGATGGCGGCCATCACGCGGACCAAGTCCACCGCATCTTCGACGTCGTGGACCCGGAGTATCCGCGCGCCGCGCGCAATAGCCGCGGCGTTGGCGGCGATGGTGCCCGCGAGTCTCCGTTCGGGACCCCGTCCCGTGATCGCGCCGATGAACGATTTGCGCGAAAGGCCTACGAGCACAGGATAGCTTCCGGAGGTGATTTCCGCAAGCCGGGATAGGAGATCGAGGTTATCCTCGAGGCGTTTGCCGAAACCGATGCCGGGATCCACGACGATCCGGTCGGAATCGATGCCTGCGGCCTCGGCCCGTCGGACGGCCGCGGAGAGGTATGCGGAAACTTCGCCGACGACGTCGTCGTAGTACGGCGCCTCCTGCATGTCCGCGGGTATGCCCTTCTTGTGCATGAGCACCACGGCGGCTCCGAAACGGGCGCACGTCGGACCGAGCTCCGGATCGTCCTCCAAGGCGGAGACGTCGTTGACGATGTCCGCTCCGGCCTCCAGAACCGCGGCGGCGACGGCGGCCTTCCGCGTATCCACGGATATGGCTACCCCGCTCCGAGCGCGGAGGGAGCGCACCACCGGCAGGACGCGGTCGAGTTCTTCCTCGGCGCTCACGTAGGCCGCGCCGGGCCGGGTGGATTCTCCCCCGATATCGATGATGGCGGCGCCCGCGTCCGCGGCTCGGAGCGCTCGTTCCACCGCAGCATCCGCTCGGACACGGCTCGGCGCGTAGAAGGAATCGTCGGTACAGTTAATGATCGCCATGACGAGCGGCGGCCCCGAAAGATCCAGGCCGCGACCGCCGGGCAAGGTAAGGCGTACTGGAGCTGGCCCGCTCATTGCGCGGTCGACCTCAACACGGTGAAGCGCCCGGAGGCCCGGAAGGCGGCGGCCGCGGCGCCGGCTATGCCGGCCGCGTCCAGGCCCGCGCCGGCGAGGAGTTCCTGCCGCGTCGCCTGGCCGGGGAAGAAGTCGGCGGCCCCGAGCGCCGCGACGCGGGTCCGCAGACCTCGCCGCTGCGCGAGGGAAGCGGCGAATTCGCCGAAGCCGCCGGCGCGGGAACCTTCTTCCGCGAGAACGACGATTTCGTACGCGGCCATGATCTCCGTTAGGCGCTCCTCGTCCACGGGCTTGAGGAAGCGCAGGTTGTAGAGGTCTGCGCGGATCCCATCGGCGGCGAGGTGGTCGGCGGCCTCGGCGGCCTGGGGATAGAGGCTGCCGGTGAAGGCGATGAGGACCGGGGCGCCGGATTCGCGCACGAAGACGCCGCGGCCCTCTTCGAGCGGAGATGAGAACGCCGCGAGTTCGTGGGGACAGGACGCCTTCGGATACCGCAACGCGCAGGGGCGACCCGAGGCGACCGCCCAGCGGAGCATGGCCTCCAACTCGACGCCGCTCGCGGGGACGAGGAGGCGCAGGTTCGGGACGGACCTGAGGAGCGCGATGTCGAAGAGTCCTTGGTGGGTCTCTCCGTCGTCGCTCACGAAACCCGCGCGGTCGAACGCGAAGGTCACGCCCAAATTCTGGGTAGCGACGTCATGGATGATCTGGTCGACGGCCCGCTGGGCGAACGTGGAGTAGAGCGCCGCGACCGGCCGCATGCCGCGGGCGGCCAAGCCCGCCGCGAAGGTCACTTCATGCTGTTCGGCGATGCCCACGTCGAAGAAACGGCTCGGATAGGCCGCGCGGAACGCAGACAGGCCCGTCCCTTTCTCCATGGCGGCGGTGAGGGCGACCACGCGCTTGTCCGCGGCGCCCGCGGCCACGACGGCCCGGCCGAAGGCTTCGGTGAAGGTCGCGGTCCCGCGCCGTTCCACGAGCCCTTCCGTCACGGAGAAGGGCGTCACGCCGTGGAAGGAACTCGGATCGTCCTCCGCGTACTCGTAGCCTTTGCCCTTACGGGTCATCACGTGGACGACGACCGGCTTCCCGAGCCGACGGACGTCTACCAGTACTTGCTCCAGGACGGATATCTGGTGCCCGTCGATCGGACCTACGTACTCGAAGCCGAGGTCCATGAAAAAATTATCCGGATAGAAAATGGCCTTCACCGCGCGTTTCATGCGCACGATGAGGTCGTAGAGCGCGGCGCCCCAGAAGGGGAGCTTGCGCACTATGGAATCCACGCGGCGCCGGAACGATTGGTAGCGATCCTTCATGGTGAGGCGGGACAGGTACTTGGACAGGGCGCCGACGTTCGGCCCTATGGACATCTTATTGTCGTTGAGGATGACCACGAGGGGGAGTCCGAGCTGGCCGGCGTGGGACAGGCCTTCGTAGGCGAGGCCGCCGGTCAGGGCGCCGTCCCCGATCACGGCGACCGCGGTGCCTTTCCCTCCGCTGAGCCGTTCCGCGGCGAGGAGGCCGAGGGCGGCGGAGATGGAGGTCGCCGAGTGCCCCGTATCGAAGGCGTCGTGCTCGCTTTCCGCGCGCTTCGGAAACCCCGAAATGCCGTCGGACCTCCTGAGCCCATCGAAGTCCCCCGCGCGCCCGGTGAGGAGTTTGTGCGCGTAGCACTGATGCCCGACGTCCCACACGATCTTGTCGCGGGGAGAATCGAAGACGCGGTGGAGGGCGATGGAAAGTTC
>JAEWSV010000615.1 GCA_023398155.1 Spirochaetota bacterium | reverse complement strand
GTGCAGAAGAACCAATCGCGGCAGGTCACGCCTTCCTGCTTGCCGTCCATGCGGTCCTTAGCGACGCCGCAGGAGCCCGCGGTCGGGACGATGACTTCGTCTCCGGGCCGCCAATCTGCGGGCGTGGCGATGGAGAACGCATCCGCCGTCTTGAGGGCCTGCACCACGCGGAGGAGCTCGTCGAAGTTGCGGCCGAGGCTCAGGGGATAGTAGATGACGGTGCGGATGATGCCCTTAGGGTCTATCACGAAGACTGCGCGGACGGCTTTGGTGTTGGACTCGCCCGGCTGCATCATGCCGTACGCCTTCGCCACTTCCATCGTGATGTCCTCGATGAGGGGGAACTTCACCTCGACATCCTTCATTCCCTTGTATTCGATCTTCTCCTTGATGGTCCTGAGCCACGCGATGTGGCTATAGAGGCCGTCCACCGAAAGGCCGACGAGCTTGCAGCCCAGTTCCGCGAACTTGGGCTCCAGAGTGGCGAAGGTCATGAACTCCGAGGTGCAGACGGGAGTGAAGTCGGCGGGATGGCTGAAGAGGATCACCCAGCTGCCTTCGTAATCGGCGGGGAAGTTGATCTCGCCCTGGGTGGTGACCGCCTTGAAGGCGGGGGCCTTGTCCCCGATGCGGGGGAGGGCGGCTACGACGGTTCCGTTCGTTTCCATGGGGTTCTCCTTTCTCTCATTATTCGAAGATTTACTCCTATCTATATAATAGGAATTATTATTAATATACCAAAGGCAGAAGTAAGAAGCAAGCCAATATGTTTTATTCATATAACAAAAAATGTATATCTATCATTCATATAATGACTTGTATTGTCAGGAAAGACTAAATCCAAACCCTGTATCCCCGCACTCCCAGGGATCTGAGGCTATCTGATATAGGTTTATTTAAATCGATACATACTTATCTGGAAAGGCGCCGTTGAGATCGGCTGTTCCCGGTGAGGCGGGGCCGCAGCGGTGGATCGTAATGCGAGGAGTTAGTTTGGCCATTTTCGCACGCTTGCGAAGGTCGGCGAGCATTCCGCTTTGTACAAAAAGGAACCGAACTGGACAGTCTCCCCTATGGCTACTACTATGAGCCATCCCGCCTCTTTGGAGAAATCGATGAGCTACGGAGCGCCGCTGGGCAGTCCCACCACCAACACGCTTATGCGGAGCCCCGCTCATACGGCTTCGGCCTCGGGCATGTGCGCTGCCTGCACCGCGAATTGCGTGGGCCCCTGCGAGATAGGCCTATCGGCCATACGCGGAGCGGAGGCCCTTCTCCCCTTCGCCGCGGACGTCAACCAATTCGCCTCGGAGAAGAAATATCCCTTGGATTTTTCGCACTTCACGATCAACGGCAGGGTCTTCGGTGCCCAGGGCCTTTCCGCCGATCCGCTGGTTGCGACGTATCCTAACGCCGATATCGGAGCGAGCTTCGGCCTTGCCCACCCGGTACCCTGCGCGGCTCCTATCATACTGCCCGCCATGGCCAAGCTCGCGTGGCGGGAGTACTTCGCCGGAGCGGCCCTTGCCGGCGTGCCCGTCGTCATCGGCGAGGATGTCCTTGCCAAGGATCCCGGACTCGTCATGGCGGGCGAGCGCGTCGTGGAGGCGCCGCTCGTCGCAGAGATGGTGGAAGCCTTCACACGCTACCGACGCGGACGCGGGGATATCGTCCTCCAGGCCAACTGCGACGATGAGCATCACGGGCTCCTGGAATACGCCATCGCCAAGCTAGGAGTGAAGTCCGTCGAGCTCAAGTTTGGTCAAGCGGCGAAGGGAATACAAGGTATGGGCCGCGTCCCGAGGATAGAGGACGCGCTCCGCTTCAAAGCCCTGGGCTGGCTCGTTTTCCCCGACCCCCAGGCCCCAGCGGTCGCGGCGGCGCACGCGCGCGGAGAAGGGCCCCACTTTGAGAAGATAGGTCGCCTACCCCTCTGGGACGGGGCGGGTTTGGTCGCTCGCGTGGCGCGTCTCCGCGAACTCGGCGCCGAGCGAGTCTGTTTCAAGAGCGGCCCCTTCGCCCCCCGCGATATCGCATCCATCTTCCGTATAGCCTCTGAGGCGAAGGTGGACCTGGTCACGCTGGACGGCGCGGGAGGAGGAACCGGGCACAGCCCGGTCCGGATGATGGACGAGTGGGGCGTGCCGGCCGTCACCCTTGAATGCGCCGCGTTCAAGATGCTCGCCGCGCTCTCCGCGAAGGGCGCGGCGCTTCCCCAAGTCGCCATCGCCGGAGGCTTCGCCACCGAAGACCAGGTATTCAAAGGTCTCGCGCTCGGCGCCCCTTTTATCGGTTTCGTGGCGGTCGGACGGGCGGCCATGGCAGCGGCCTCGGTGGGCAAGGTGGTGGGAGAGTCCCTTGAGCGCGGTGAACCGCCCAAGGAATACGCCCGTTTCGGAACCCGGGTCGAGGATGTTTTCGCCGACCACCGCTTGCTCAAAGCGGAGTACGGAGCGGAGATGGCCAAGATACCGACCGGGGCGATCGGCGTCTATTCTTACCTCAACCGTCTATCCGTGGGCTTGCGCCAACTCATGGCGCTCAACCGGAAGTTCGCCCTCCGCTACGTTTCGCGCGAAGATATCCTCCCGCTCACCGAAGCGGCCGCCAAAACGAGCGGGCTAAGCGGCTACGATGAGCTTGCGGAGCTTGAGTTATAGGAGCCCACCTCACACGAAGCGATCGCCGCGTGCAGGGCTTGGACTCCGAGAAGCGAGCAGTGCTTCTTATTTTCCGGTATGCCGCCAAGGGCGTTCACGACGTCGTCGTCGCTGATGAGCTTCGCATCCTCTATGGTTTTACCGTCCGCCAACGCGGTGAGCATGCTGCTCGTGGAGATGGCGCCGGGACAGCCGAAGGACTTGAAGGCGATCTTCGCGATCCTACCGTCCTGCACGGAGATCCATAGTTCCATCTCGTCGCCGCAGGCCGCGTCTCCGATCCTGGCGTAACCGTCGGTCTCTTCCGGCTTTAGCTCCCCGACGTTCCGCGGGTGGGTGAAGTGGTCGATCACCTGTTCTGAGTAATAGAGGACCGGCCCCCGGATCGTCCGTTCCTCCTCCTCGTAATCATAGATGCTCATATCCTAGACCTTTAACAGATCGATCCGGTTCCAGTCGATGTTCCCTTCTGCGTCGACGACCTCGGCATCCGCGTGGACATACTCAATTTTACCTATGAACATCTCATGGGAGCCCGTGCGTATGGAATCGACCACCGTACACTCGATGTTAACCGGGCATTCGGTCAGGATCGGAGCGGGGACTTTGACGCCGGCCGAGATCGCTACCTTCGCCGCGGCGAGCTTGTCCTCGTCGCGACCGCTATGCGAGCCGAGGTAATCCCAGGCCGCCTTCATGGACGGGGGAACGAGGTTCACGACGAAGCAGCCCGATTCCTTGATGAGGCTATAGGAATAGCGACTCGGGACGATACCGACCATGACCATGGGCGGATCGTAGCTACAGTTGCAGGCGTAGATCACGACGAGGGCGTTGTCCTTACCGTCCTTTCCCCGGCAGGAGACGATGATCGGCGGCTTGGGATTGAGCACGGAAGCGAATGAAGCGGATGCTTTTTCCATCGAGAGATCTCCTTTTCAAACAATACATCGTTTCTTGATATCCCGGATGATATCCACTCCGTAG
>JAEWSV010000558.1 GCA_023398155.1 Spirochaetota bacterium | reverse complement strand
CTGCTCGAAGTGGAGAACCATTGGGTCATCGACACTATGGTCGGCAAGAAGGATCCCTTCCTCCTCCTTTCTCCCATCCAGCCGAACTCCTACCTGTCCTTCACGGCGTTCAAGCTGCTCACGAACTGGCACCCGGGCGGCATCTACCCCGTGACCCTGTCCGTCGTGCTCGGTATTCTCCAGGCCGCGTTCGCGTCGCCGAAGGACGGTTACAAGATTTACGCCGTATCCATCAACGACATCAATAACCTCGGCAAGCACCTCAACAAGGAAACGGGTCAGGACGATCCCAACAACCGCTGCATCCTGGACATCCTGGACCGCACGGGCTCCCTAGCGGGAACCTCCAACGATCCGGACAAGGAACAGATGGCGCGTCAGGCGAACAATATCCGGACGTTCTATTTCGACAAGCGGAAGAAGATGGAAGACATCATCCCGCAGGTCCTCCTGGTTAAGTCGGATTACGTGGCCAAAGAAACGGCCCCGCGTCAGCTCTTCGTCGACTGAGTAATCGGAAGGAGATGGACATGAAGGAATTATTCGAGAAGAAACAAGATTGGACTTCCGACGAGGTCATGACCATTGAGTACAACATGCTCAAGGGCATCATCGGCTGCCGCACGATGGAAGCCGTCGAAGCCGCCACGACCTACGCGAGCTACCTCAACTTCACCGGCATCACCAACGGCAACTACCCGGTGTTCCTCAACCTCCTCACGGTGCGCAATCACCACGTGATCGACGCGCTCCTCGGGACCCGAGACCCCTTCCTCTTCATGAGCTCGATCCAGCCCAACTACTTCATCGTAGCGACCTGCTTCAGCATCCTCACGAAGTACCGGAAGGGCGAAATCTATCCGAAGACCCTCGGCATCATTCTGGGCGTCTTCCAGGCGGCGTTCAACTCCCCCCTCGACGGCTATAAGCTCTACCCGCCGTCGGTGGCCGACGTCAACGCGCTCGGCAAGCACCTGAACGAGGAGAAGGGCCAGGACGACCTCCTGAACCGCTCCATCCTCGACATCCTCGATAAGCTCTCTTCTTTGGAGGGTCAGAATATCGACGAGGACATGGAAGACCTCGCGGTGCACGCGCACAACATCCGGAACAACTTCTTCGACAGCACGAAGCGGCTCGTGGACGTGATCCCCGAGGTCCTGCTCCGCACCGAGCCGAACCTGGATCCGGACGTCCTGCCGCGCAAGCGCGTGCCGCTCTCGGACGCCGATAAGGGAGCCGCGGAAGCGGCGACCGCTAAGAAGCGCGCCGCTCCGGCGGGAGCAGCGCAGCCAGGGGCGACGCAGTAGGTTGATCGCGGTCGGTAAGAACGCGCGGGGGCTTCCCGTTCCCGGGAAGCCCCGCGCGTTCTTACCGCACCCGCACATAGGAGGATACTGATGCCTGGACCTACTACTTGGCCTCAATGGTCTGAAGCGGAGATTGACGACCTCGAACTCCGGTACATAAACGACATTATCGCGTGCGGGGACCAGTACAGCGCCTTCGTCGCCGTCGCGTTTTCCCATTACCTCGTGAACAAGATCGGGCGCAACCCCGACAACTACACCGTTTATTTCCGCCTTCTTGAATCGGGAAACCGTCACGTGGTGGACGCGCTCGCCGGAAAGGGCGATCCGGCGCGTTTCTTCGGGAATATCCAACCGAACACCTTCATGCTGAAGGAATGCTTCCGCATGTTGACCAAGTGGAGCCCCGGCGGGATATACCCGAAGGCGCTCCTCATCATCTACGGCCTGCTCACCGTCTGCTTCAAAGACCCCGAGGAAGGTTATCGCCTGTATCCGTTGTCCGTGACCGACGTCAACAACCTCGGCAAGCACCTGGACAAGTCCAAGGATCAGATGGAGCCGCTCAACAGGATCGTCCTTACGGTCCTGGACGAGATTTCCAGCCTCATCGAGCCGCAGAAGCCCCAGCCGCCCATCGAGGTGCAGGACGTGGCGTTGCAGGCTAACAACATCCGCGGCAAGTTCCTGGACATGACGAAGAAACTAAACGAGGCGATCCCCGACATCCTGTTGGAGCGGGGAGATTACACCGCCAACGAAGTAAAACCCTTCATGCTGAACGCGGAGGCGTGAGCGGCCGATTTCCACCGCAATTCTCACACCGGGCGCGGCACGGAGCCGCGCCCGTTCCGTTCGGGGCCCTAAGCCATGCTGGAAGATAGCGTCGTAGTAAACAAGTGCTACATTCTCCGGGAGCGCATCGGGGAAGACACTTTCAGCGAATGGTGGCGAGCGAGTTCTATTTTTACCGCCTCCGACTTCCTCCTCCGCTTCTTGAAAGACGAGTACGACGACGTGGAACGCGCGTCGGCTTTCGCCGAATCGGCCCGCGACCGGTACGGCGTCGTCGCTCCCTCCATCCTCGATCTCGTGGAGGCCGACCGCTATGGGGGGAAGCTTTTCCTCGCGTCCGAATTCGCGGGGCACCAGAACCTCAGGACCGCGCTTTCGGCCGGGCTCCGTTGTTCGGTGGAGCACGCGTGTCGCTACATCCTGGAAATAGCGGAAGGTATCGACGAGTTCCACCGACGCGGTATGGCCTATGGCCTGGTTACACCGGAAACCATCACCGTCCGGCGCTCCGGCGACCTCATCGACGAAATCAAGATCTTGAAACCGGGGTACGTCCTCCTCCTTCCCCTCATTCCGGAAGACCGCCTCGATGACCTCCGGGACAATTGGGGCTACGCCTCTCCCGAACTCAAACGCGGAGAGGATCCCGCCGTCGCGGGCGACATCTATTCCCTCGGGGTCCTCCTGTTCCGCCTCCTCGCGGGAAAACTTCCGTACGGCAGCCGGTCGGGCCTCCGCGTCAAAGAGCGCTCCGCCTCTCCCTCGCACGTCGCCGCGGCCCTCGCGCGGCGCGGCATGCCCCGCGAGCTCACGGCCATCGCCGTTCATTCCATGCGAAAAAATCCCCGTCTCCGCTACGGCGACGTCCTCGAGTTCGTCGCGGAACTCCGCACCGTCCTGGAATCGCGCCGCGCGGAACGGCTCAGGACGGGCGGCGCGGACCCCATCGCCGACCTGGCCATGCTCAACCTCAAGAAAGCGAACGCCGGAGCCCGGGAGCTCAAGCGTAGCCTGGAGACGGTGGACTATTTCCGCCTCCTTTCCGAGGCCGCGCTGAGGGAAGCCGATGCAGAGACGTTACCCATGGAGGCCCCCTTCGACCCCGCGGAGGAAGAAGCGATCAGGGAGCTCGAAGACCGGGAAGCCGAGGGCAATGAAGACGACGACGCTCTGAGCGTGGAGGCTATCCTCGATATCGGCTACGCCGCCGAGCGGATGCGCGTCGTGGCGTGGGACTCTCCCGCCGAGGTTACCGCGCCCGTTCCGCGCTTCGAGCATGAAGCGCTTCCACTGGAGCCGGAGTCGCCGTTCGCCAAGGTGGATTGGAGCGAATCCCGTGCGGAGGCATCGATCTCCTATGCCAAGCACACCAAATCCACCGGGCCGACGTCAGAAGTCGCCGCCGAGGGGCAGATACAGCTACGGTCATCGACGGAGTCGCTGCCCGCGGCAGTGCCGGTCCCCACGGAGACGACGCAGCCAGAGACGGCGCCGCAGCCCGCACCTGCGCCTCCGCCCATCCCGGAGCCGCTGGCGGACCGACACGATCGCCCGGAACCGCGACGTCCGATCCCTGCGGCCATTCCGGAAACCAGGCTCGCCGCTCTGGACGCGGAAGCGGAGGTCATGAGACCGTCCGAGAAGGGTTCGGAGCCCGACGCTCGTTCTCGATCAAGCTCTGTCCCCCGAGGTTCCGAAAAGAGCTTGGAATGGAATAAGTCGAGAGGTAGCCCCGATGCGGTCGCTTCCGCTCTCACGGCCCTTTTCAAGCGAGCCTCGCGCGGCCGTGGTGCCTTCCGCTTCATCGAGAGTCCCGGCTCCGGCCGTCCGGCCGAGCTCATGGCGAATGCCATCGACGCGATGCGCGAGGACGGCCTCGTCGTCGACCTCGGAGCCCTGCCGCGCGGCATCGAGATCGATGCGCTGCTTTCCATCCTGCGC
>JAEWSV010000511.1 GCA_023398155.1 Spirochaetota bacterium | reverse complement strand
CTCCAATCCTACGGGGAAGGTCTTCACGCGGGAAGAGCTCGGCTACATCGCTTCCCTTGCGGAGGAATTCGATACCTGGGTCATCACCGACGAGGTATACGAACACATCGTCTACGAAGGCGCTGAGCACGTCTACTTCGCCTCGCTCCCCGGCATGGCGGCGCGGACGATCAGCTGCAGCTCGCTCTCCAAGACCTATTCCATCACCGGCTGGCGCCTCGGCTACACCATCGCTCCGGAGGCGGCCACCGCGGTGATCCGTAAGGTGCACGACTTCCTCACCGTAGGAGCCGCCGCGCCGTTGCAGGAAGCCGCCGTGGTCGGCCTCCGCTTTCCGGCGAGCTATTACGACGACCTCCGCGCCTCGTATACCCGCAAGCGGGACGTCTTCCTCGCCGCGCTGGATGAAGCCGGCCTCACCTATACGCGGCCGCAGGGCGCCTATTACGTCCTGGTCGATATCGGCGAATTCGATGGATCGAACGACACCAGGTTCTGCGAGTGGCTCGCCGCGGAGGGCGGCGTGGCGGCGGTGCCCGGTTCCAGCTTTTTCCGCGAGAAGGTGACCAACCTGATCCGGTTCCACTTCGCCAAGAAGGAAGAGACGCTCGCGGAGGCCGGGGAACGACTCAAGAACCTCCGGCGGACGTGGCGCGAAAAGGGCTACGCGTAACGAAGGGTTTTAGCGAATAATTCGATCGACTCCTCCATCGACGGCGGAAGCGGTATACTTAAGGTTATGGTTGGAGGTGAGTCATGAAAACGAATATGGGTACCGTCGATCGGGTCGTCCGTGTCGCGCTCGCGCTCGTCGTGGCCGTCCTCTATTTTTCCGGACAGATTACGGGCGTCGCGGCCGTAATCCTCGGCATCCTCGCCGTCGTGTTCCTCGCGACGAGCGCGATCGCCTTCTGCCCGCTGTACCTGCCCTTCGGTTTATCGACGAAGAAGAAGGAAAGCGAGTAGCGAACGATTCTAAGCGAAGTGTTCACTTGACTCTCTGCTCGAGGAACCGGTACAAACGTCTACCACTATCGACGGCGTGCAGCCGGAGGCCGCGCGGAAGGTATCCGCGCCGGACCGCCGGGACGGCGCCTCGGTCACGGACGAAGCGTCGCCGCCCGGTACGAGCCGCTTCGATCCGGTAGCTCCAAACGCGGCCGTCGGCCGCACTAGAGATCACCATGAGAAGATTCGGTCCGCTCCGGTTCTACCGCGAGGCGCTCAGCATCGCCTTACCCGTGATGCTGCAGCAGCTCATCATGAGCCTGGTATCCCTCATCGACAACTTCATGGTCGCCGGCCTCGGCGACGCGAAGATGGCCGCGGTCAACGTGGCCAACCAGGTCAACTTCGTCTACTTCGTGGTCCTCTGGACGCTCTGCGGCGCGGGCGGCATCTACCTGGCCCAGTTCCGCGGCGCGAACGACGAGGAGGGCATGAAGCAGGCCTACCGCTTCAAGGCCATCTTCGCCCTCGCCGTATCGGCGGTGCATTTCATCCTCTGCTGGACCATCCCCGAACAGCTCATGTCCGTCATGACGCGGGGCAACGCCGCGCAGGAAGAGATCGTCGCGATCGGCGCCGACTACCTCAGGCTCGTGTCTTTCACCTGGTTCCCCATCGCCATCTCCACCGCGATCGGCACCGGCTTCCGCGAGGTCGGGAAGCCGCGCATCCCGCTCATCATCTCGGTGGTGGCCACCCTGGTGAACACGGTCGGCAACTGGTTCCTCATCTACGGCAACCTCGGCGCTCCGCGCCTGGAAGTGACGGGCGCCGCGGTAGCGACGATCATCGCGCGCCTCGTGGAGTTGGGAGCCTTCATCGCCTACGTCCGCCTGAAGAAGGAATCCTTCTTCGTGCCGCTCCGCGGCCTGGCGGCGATCAACGTGAAGCTCATGCGCACCATGGTCGCCAAGTCCGGAATGATGCTGGCTTCGGAGACCACCTGGGTCGTCTCGGAGACGGTGATGACCGCCCTCTACAACGGAAGGGGCGGCGCGGAGGTCGTGGCCGGCATGGCCGCCGGCTGGACCGTCGCGAACGTGTTCTTCCTCGTGTTCAACGGCATCCACGCGGCGACGGCCGTCATCGTGGGCGGCACGCTGGGCGCCGGTAAGCTGGACGAGGCGCGCGAGAAGGCCTACTGGCTCAAGTCGGGCTCCCTCGTCATGGGCGCCGTCGTCGCCGCGCTCGCGGCCCTATCCACCCTGGCCATCGGCCTCGTGTTCGCCAACCTCACGCCCGCCGCGCGCATGGTGACCCGCGGGCTCGTGTTCGTGATCGCGGCCTACCTACCGGTCTGGACCGTACTCAACGCCCAGTTCGCCATCTCCCGCGCGGGCGGCGATACGGCGCTCGGCATGAACGTGGACGTCTCCGTCAACGTCCTCCTCTTCGTTCCCGGCGCCTTCGCCCTCGCCCTCGGCACCACCCTGGGCCCCGTGGCCATGCTCGCCATCATCAAGGTCACGGACATCGTGAAGTACGTCATCGCCCGCTGGTACCTCAAGAAGGAACGGTGGGTGAAGAACCTGACCGTCCGGGAAGGCGTGGCGGCCTAAAGGCCGTGTGGCGGCGTAAGTTGCCGCTCAGGGAATTAAGGAAGGAGGGGGAGTACCGGGAAGCCGTGCCACCGCCTGGTTCTC
>JAEWSV010000439.1 GCA_023398155.1 Spirochaetota bacterium | reverse complement strand
ATCTTCACCGACTCGATGACGTCGCCCTGCTTGATCGCGTCCACGACGTCCTGGCCTTCCACGACCCGGCCGAAAACCGTGTGTTTCCCGTCGAGCCAGGGGGTTTCCTTGTGCGTGATGAAGAATTGGCTGCCGTTGGTGCCCGGGCCCGCGTTCGCCATGGACAGGACTCCGGGGCCCTCGTGGCGAAGCGAAGCGTCTATCTCGTCGGGGAATCGGTATCCGGGACCGCCCGATCCGTTGCCGACGGGATCGCCGCCTTGGATCATGAAATCTTGGATCACGCGATGGAAGGCGAGCCCGTCGTAGAACGGCTTCCCCTTGGCGATATCCATCGTACCCTCCGCGAGGGCGACGAAGTTACAGACCGTCATCGGGGTTTTTTGAAATTCGAGCCGTACGACGATCTCGCCTCGGGACGTGGCGATACGGGCGAATATGCCGTCGCCGAGAGCGGTCCCCCGAGGCGCGCACGATGCGGCGCCCGCCATGAGAAAAAGAAGGGCTCCGCCGAAGCTGAAGCCGGCCATGTGGTTGTTCATTTTCCGACCTTAGCACGGGGAACGAGGTATCGGCAACTCGGACGAGGCGAGTCGCGCGGCGACGATTCAGAGTTCGCCGAGAGCGCGCTTCACCTGTTGCCTGATGCCTTCCACTTCAATGAGGAGGTCCGCCGCCATGTTGTCGGCCGTCTCCTTCGCCTCGTCCACGACGGCTTTCCGGTACCGTTTAACCAGTTGCAGCGCGCGGACTGCGCCGATGGCGGAAAGGACGTTGACCACCCCGTGGAGCGAAGATTTAGCGGCCGCGAAATCCCCCGCGCGGTGCGCCGTTTCGAACGCGGCGATCCGTTTGGGAAGATCCTGCATGGCGATCATCAGTAATCTTCGGAATTCGTCCACCGAAGCGGCGTACTGACGCTTGATCCTGTCGACGTCGAACCGGTCCTTCCTGCTGAGGGTCGATTCGATGAGGCCGATGAGGGTCCGGGGATTGACCGGTTTGGTCGTATGCGCGTCGAAACGGGCACCCTGATATTCGGAGCCGAGTTCTTCTTCCGCGAAGGCGGTGAGCGCGATCACGGGAATGCGCGGATCGAACGACGAACCGGTATACGCGCGGATAGTCGTCGTAGCCTCTATCCCGTCCAAGCCGGGCATCTGGATGTCCATGAGGATCGCGTCGAAATCGCCTTTTTCCAGAGCGGACAAGGCTTCGTAGCCGTCCGTGGCGATGGTCACGCGGTGGCCCGCCTTTTCCAGGAAGAACTTGAGGTAATCCCGGTTTACGGAATTATCTTCCGCCAGCAACAAGGAGTAAGCGCGCGGAGCTATCGGGAAATCCGTCTCGGCGGACTGCATTTCCGAGATGCCCGCCGCTTTGACGGGGATGTAGAGCGAGAACGTGCTGCCGATTCCGGGCGCGCTTTCCACCCCGATATCGCCGCCCATCCTGAGCGCGAGCTCCTTGGAAATGGCGAGCCCCAGTCCCGTTCCGCCGTATTTCCGGGAAAGGGCGTTGTCCACCGGGGCGAAATGCTTGAACAGCTTCTGCTGGTCCACCCCCGATATGCCGATTCCAGTATCCCGTACCGACACGAATAAGGCCGGCAGGCCGTCTTTGGCGCGCACCGCGAACCGTACGTCCACGCTGCCCGCGTCCGTGAATTTCACCGCGTTCGCGGCGAGGTTGGATACGATCTGGGCGAGACGGCCGCGATCGGTGTTGATGTTGGGGAAGCCGCCGTCCTCGACGAGGATGTTGAACGCGAGGCTCTTCGCCTCGGCGCTCGCCTTGAACGGCGCGAGCGTGGTCGCCGCGAACTCGTGGAGATCGAAATCCTCCGGCCGCAACACGATGTCGCTCGATTCGATCTTCGATAGGTCGAGGAGGTCGTTGAGCATGTTGAGGAGGGAGGAAGCTGAAGCGCGGATGGATTGTAACCGTTCTACCTGGTCTTCCCGGGCCTCCGAGATCAATACGTCGGACGTGGACATGACGCCGGCCAAGGGGGTGCGGAGTTCGTGGCTCATGTTGGCGAGGAACTCGCTCTTGATGCGGTTGGCCTCTTCGGCCGTTTCCTTGGCCTGCTTCAGGAGGTCGTCGAGGGCGCGCTTACGCGTCACGTCCTCCATGAGGCAAAGGAAATGGGTAATTATGCCCGAGGGGGCGCGGATCGCCGAAAGCAGCACGGAACTCCAGAAAGGATCGCCGCCCAAGCGGGGACATCGCAGCTCGCCCTGCCAGTCCATATCGGCGCGGACGGAGCCGAGGAGGTCTTCGTACGCGGTCCGGTCGGACGCTTCGCCGAGGTACTCGCCGATCTTCCTGCCGATGGCTTGATCGGGCCCGACGCCGGTGAGATCGAAGAAAGCGGGATTCACGTACTCGATGTTGAGGTCGCGATCAAGGACCGCTACGGAGACGGGACTCTGGTCGACCGCTTGGTACATCTTGCGGAGCATGTCTTCCGACTTCCGCCTGAGGGTGATATCGCGGATGATGCCGACCGTACCGACGAAAACCTTTTCCGTCGGGGCTCCGAGGTTCCGGTAGGCGCCGGCGGAAGCGATCTCCCCGTACGACGTCACCGTGCCGATGACGTCTCCTCCGCCGCGGAGCACGTTACCGTCCTTGCGCCTAAGCCGAAGCTCCAGGTTCTCGGTCTTGCGGTCCACGCCGCGCCGTTCGTCGAAAAGCTTGGGCGCGTTACGAACGCCCGTCCGGTTCTTCTCGTAAAGTTTTAATACCTGCTCGCGGCTGACGTGGGGGACGTCCTCTTCAAAGAGGATGGCGCTGAAATGCTTGCCGAGCAGTTCCTGCGGTTCGTACCCGAGGATCTTTACCGACTGGTTGATGAACGAGAAGTACCCTTCCTCGTCTAGCTCGTAGACGATATCCGGAAGGGCCTGCACGAGGTCCTCGTACCGCTTGGCGGCGTTGCCGAGCGCGATGGCCAGGCGGCGTTGGATGAACCTAAGACGATGGAGGAAAGCGACGATCCGCCGCTCCCAACCCTCCGTGAGCACGATCGATTCCACCGCTCCCGCCGCTATGGCTTCGTCCAAGGCCGCGGCGTCCGCGGGGCCGACCGCGATGCATGGCACCGCGGGAAGCGCGCGGACCAGATCGGCGGCGGTTCCGTCGCCCAGGCCGGCCGCAGCGATGATGAAATCGGCGGGGCGCGACTCCATAGCGGCGACTGCCGTCGCCATGGATTCAGCGCGCTCCGTCTCTACGGGGCCTTCGGAAGCATCGCAGACGGCGCTTACGGCATCCGCGGTAGCCGAGTCGGGAAAAACCAGAAGGGCACGGATCAGCGGGACATTGTCCATTGCTTAAGGTTAGGCCTAAGCCCCCCCGTTTTTCAAGTTTTCATGCGCCGAACGCGCGGGATGCCGCCACGGCCCTATTCCAGCGCCGGATCAGGCCTTCCCTATCCTCAGCTTTGCAGTTCGGCTCAAACCGTCGGCGCGCGCGCCAGTTGAGCGCGATTTCCTTGAGCCCGGCCCAATAACCGACTTCGAGCCCCGCGAGGTATGCGGCTCCGAGCGCGGTGATCTCCATGACTTCAGGAAGAACGACGTCCTTGCCGAGGAGATCCGCTTGGTATTGCATAAGGAACGAATT
Source organism: Spirochaetota bacterium (assembly GCA_023398155.1). GTDB lineage: Bacteria > Spirochaetota > Spirochaetia > Treponematales > Breznakiellaceae > JAEXTK01. Next base: position 660 of record JAEWSV010000439.1, on the reverse strand, counting down.
AGCCGCGGCTCCGCCGTCCGCCTTCACTTCCATGACGGCCCTCCCCGAGTCGGCCTCCATGGCGTCGATGAGGTCGCGCGATTGATAGGCTATGCTTTCCAGAGCCGCCCGAACGAGCTGGGCTCGGTTCGTACCGCGGGTCAGGCCCACGATGGTGCCCCGCGCGTCGGGATCCCAGTACGGGGCGCCCAAACCCACGAACGCCGGCACCACTATCACGCCTCCCGTATCCGCCACCGATTTCGCGAGGGACTCGGACTCCGCGGAGTTCGCGATGAGGCCGAGCTCGTCCCGAAGCCATTGGACGACCGCTCCCGCGATGAAGACCGAACCTTCCAACGCGTAGGTGGTTTTACCGCCGAGCCGCCACGCCACGGTCGTAAGCAGGTTGTGCTTGGATGAGATCGGCCGGTCCCCCGTATTGAGCAGGGTAAAGCAGCCGGTGCCGTACGTATTCTTCACCGCTCCCGGTTCGAAGCAGGCGTGACCGAATAGGGCCGCCTGTTGGTCTCCCGCGCACCCGGTGACGGGGATGGCGCGTCCGAAGAGCGCTTCTTTCGTCTCGCCGAAGAAGCCGGACGAAGGCAAGACCTCCGGCAACATGGCGCGCGGGATGCCGAAGGCCGTGAGGAGATCAGCGTCCCAATCTCCCGTATGGAT
>JAEWSV010000392.1 GCA_023398155.1 Spirochaetota bacterium | reverse complement strand
GTGCAGGGGGGCCGCGGCGACGAGGCGGAGATCACCGAGATCGCGCGCCTCCTCAACATGGAGAGCGGCCACGTCTCCGACCTCGTGAACATCAGCCGTGAACTCGTGTCGCTGGAGAGCCCGGTGTACGCCGAGAAGGACTCGTCCACCATCGGCGATTTCGTCGAGGACGGCGCCTACAAGTCTCCCGACGACCTGGCCGTGGAATCCGCCCTCCGCGCGGACGTTGAAGCGGCGCTCCGCACGCTTACCGACAAGGAAGCCGAGATCATCCGGTACCGCTTCGGGCTGGGCGGCGCAGCACCGATGTCGCTCAAGGAAATCGGCGACCGCTTCAACCTGACCAAGGAGCGTATCCGCCAGATCGAAAAGAAGGCCCTGAAGCGCCTGCAGCATCCCTCGCGCAGCCGCTTCCTGGAAAGCTACGTCGCGTGAGCGCGGGTCACGACGGGAGGCTCGCGGCCTCCCGGCCCGCGGCGGCGATCTTCGACATGGACGGCCTGATGCTCGATACCGAGCGTCCGGCCGTTCGTTTTTGGCTGGAGGCAGCGCGCGAGGCGGGCTGGGAGATAGAGGAAGACGTACCCGTATCCACGGTCGGCCTGGACGAGGAAGCGACGCGTCGACGGGTCATGGAGGCCTGCGGGCCGAATTTTCCCTATGCGGACGTCCGCAATCGGCTGGAAGAACTCTTCATCGATTCCGTAGAAAGAGAGGGTATTCCGCACCGGCCGGGTTTGCTTGAGCTCTTGGACCACCTGGAGGGGCTCGGAGTCCCGGTCGCGGTGGCGACTTCCACACCCCGGAAGATCGCCCTCTGGAAGCTGGAGAAGGCGGGCATCCGCGACCGCTTTTCCGTACTGGCCTGCGGGGACGAGGTGGAGCGGGGGAAGCCCGCTCCCGATATTTTCCTGCTCGCCGCGGAACGTCTTTCCAGGCGGCCGGCCGATTGCGTCGGCTTCGAGGATTCGCCCGCCGGACTCCGCGGACTGGCGGCGGCGGGGATCAGGTCCGTTTTCGTGAAGGACCTGATGGAACCGCCGTCGGAAGTCCTGGCTACCGTCTGGCGCCGCCGCGAGAGCCTGGCCGAAGCGATCGAGCTCTTCGCCTAGACGCGAGCGCCGGGGCGCGGGACGCGAGTCTCGGCGCGATCAGAACGCGGCGACCACGCCGCCAGAATACTTGGACAGGATGAACTCTTTCACCTTCGCGGAGCGGAGGGCGGAGGCGAGCGCCGTTATCCGCGGATCTTGCTCCGTGCCCGCGCGGACCGCCACTATGTTGGCATAGGGGGACTCGCCTCCTTCCAGGAGGAGGGCGTCCTTCACCGGGTTGAGGCCCGATTCCAGGGCGTAGTTTCCGTTGATGACCGCCGCGTCGACGTCCTGGAGCACGCGCGGGAGCTGAGCAGCCTCGAGCTCCTTGAACTTCCACTTCTTGGTATTCTCCACGATGTCCGCGGGCGTGCCCTTGAGGCCGGCCGCGTCGGAGAGTTTGATGAGTCCCTTAGCCTGGAGGAGCAGGAGCGCGCGGCCCTCGTTGGTGGGGTCGTTCGGGATGGCGATGGAGGCCCCATCGGCGAGGTCCTCCAGGTTCTTGGCCCTGCCTGAGTAGAGGCCGAGGGGCTCCACGTGGACGGCGAAGGCTCCTATGAGGGGGAGGCCCTTCTCCGAGGCGAAGGACTCAAGGTAGGGCAGGTGCTGGAAGAAGTTGGCGTCCAGCTGACCTTCGGCCAGGGCGACGTTCGGCGTCACGTAATCGGTGAACTCCACGACTTTGAGTTCGATGCCTTCCTTGGCGAGGTCTTCCGCCACGAGGGCGAGGAGCTCGGCGTGCGGTACCGGCGTGGCGCCGACGGTCAGGACTTTCTTGTCTTGAGCGGCTTTGGGAGCGCAGGAGGCGAGGGAGAGGGAGAAGAGCGCGGGCGCGGCGAGGGCCGCCGCGACGATGAAACGCCGGGTTTTCTTCACGATGTACTCCTTGTTGCGGTACCTTCGGGTACCTTTATCTTTTCGCGAGCAGACGGCGGCTGAGCGCCGCGAGCGCGAGCTGTACCGATTCGACGAGGACGACGATGACGGCCACCGCGGCGATCATGACATCCGTCCTGAAACGCTGGTAGCCGTACCGGATGGCGAGGTCCCCGAGGCCGCCGCCGCCGATGGCGCCCGCCATGGCGGAGTAGGCGATCAGGTTGATGATCGTGAGAGAGAGGCCCGCGACCAAGGAGGGCAGGGCCTCCGGTACGAGCACCTTGACCACGATCTGGGCGGGCGTCGAGCCCATGGAACGGGCGGCGAGTACGACGCCCGGATCCACCTCCTTCAAGGCCGACTCCACCACGCGCGCGACGAAGGGGGCCGCGGCGATGGAGAGCGGCACGATGGCCGCCGTGGTGCCGATGCTGGTCCCGACGAGGAGGCGGGAGAGGGGAAAGGCGAGGATCATGAGGATGATGAAGGGGAAGGACCGCAGGAGATTGACGGTCCGCGAGAGGACCGCGTTGAGCGCCCTCCGCGGCGCTATCCCGTCCGCGTCGGTAGCGCGGAGCAGAATGCCGACCGGGAACCCCAGGAGGGATGCCAGGATGGTGGAGGCCGCCGTCATGTAGAGCGTCTCCAGCGTCGGGCGACCGACGAGGACGGCGAGGGAGACGAAATCGTAGTCACGCATCGATAGCCTCCACGCCGACGCCGAGCTTCACGAGCCGGTCCACGGCCTCTTCTTGCGCTGCCGCGTTTCCTGACAACTCCACGAGGAGCTCGCCGAGCCGCTCTTCGCCGAGCCGGTGCACCGTCCCGGAGAGGATGTTGAGTTCGACGGGGAGGCTCTTCGCGAGGCGCGAAAGGACGGGCTGGTCGGTCACCCCGCCGCTGAAGCGGAGCCGGAGGCGCCTCGGCTTTCCCTCGGGGGCGTCGCCGTTGGCGTACTCGCGCTCGAGCTCAGCGTCTTCCAAAGGCTTGAGCTCGCCGATGAGTTCGCGGGTCAGGGCCGACCGGGGAGCGGCGAAGAGGTCGCGCACCGGGCCTTCCTCCACTATCCGGCCGTCTTCCAGGACGGCGAGGCGGTCGCAAGCCTCCCGGACGACCTCCATTTGATGGGTAATCATGACCACCGTAAGGCCGAGCTTGTCGCGGAGGCTCCGCAGGAGGGCCAGGACCGAGCGGGTCGTTTGGGGATCAAGGGCGCTCGTGGCTTCGTCGCAGAAAAGGACTTCCGGCTGGGCGGCGAGGGCGCGGGCTATGGCGACGCGCTGTTTTTGCCCGCCGGAGAGTTCGCTCATGCGCGCGTCGCGCTTGTCGGCGATACCGACGAGGTCCAGGAGTTCATCCACTCGAGCGGAAATCTTCTTGCGCGGCAGTCCGGCTATCTCGAGCGGGTAGGCGACGTTGCGCGCGGCGCTCCGCGAGGAGAAGAGATTGAAGCTCTGGAAGATCATGCCGATCCTGCGCCGGCGCGCCAGGAGCTCCCCGCCCTTCAGGGTATCCACGCGCTCTCCGCGGTAGAGGACGCGGCCTGCGTCGGGACTCTCCATGAGGCTCATGAGGCGGAGTAGGGTGGACTTGCCGGCGCCGCTTTTTCCGATGATGCCGTACACGAGCCCCCCGCCGATGGAGAGATCGACGCCGTCGACCGCGCGTACGGCCGGATAGCTCTTTGAGACTTTCTCGAGAACGATCACGCTATATCTCCTGAGTCGGATCGCCGGATTTTCCGGCGAAGCCGATTCGGGAGCGGCGGGTGGATCGATACGGGGAGGCGATCGCTAAAAGCGCGGGGCGCGAGCTCTCAACCTCTCTCATCTTCCGGTGCGATGCGCACCGCCGGATTTGGCACCTCCTGGTTCAGCCGCGCTGACCATGGTTGCCGGGCTTCATAGGGCCGGTCCCTCCGCCGCTCTCGATGAAAGATGTCTGTGGACGGGAATATACCGAGCGCGGCGCGGAAGAGTCAAGCGTTCTCAAGATCGCCGTGCCGCTCTATCCGAAAGAGCCGCGAGCCGTGCCGCGGCATCTTCGGCAGGACGAGCGTCCAGCCCACGGAGAGCCGTTCGCCGGAACGGAGGTCGATGAGGGCGGCGAGGAGCGGTTCGTATTCGCGGAAAATGGAGAGGTCGTACCGGCGAGTCCCCGGCCGGGAGAAATTGAAGAACGCGACGTACCCCGAAGTGTTGTAATAGATTTCCGGGATCTCTTTCTCCATCATGTCGATGGCCACCGCCTGCCCTTTGTAGCATTGGGCGGAGATGGAGTCGATGAGGCGGAGGTCGGCCAGGGCGGATTCAGATAACGCCGAGAAATCGTCCGAATACATGAGGGCTCCGCCCGAGAGTGCTATGGCGTCGAGCTGGGCCCGCCGTTCGGCGGGACTGAGGCCCGTGCCGCGGTCGCGGATGATCGCGCAATCGGGATCGTTGAGCCAGATGCGCTTGTGCATGGGGCTGCGGACCATGAAATTCCGCAGCGAGTTCCGGGCGCCGATCATGGCTCCCGTCCTGAGAAGCTTACCGGACAGCTTGATCCAGAAGTCTCCGGTATCGGGGCCGACGCGCATGGAATCCACGAGGCCGATCCCCGCGGAGAGCGGCATGCCGCAGCCCATGATCTTAACGTCGGGACCTGCCGCCTGCCGAATCGTCCGCATGCCCTCCTTGAGGACCTGGGCCCGTGAAAGCGAGAGATCGTGGTGGCAGGCGCCCCGCAGGCATGCCGAAAAGAGGAAATCGCACTTCAGGACCTGGAAGCCCCAGTCCCCCACGATGGTGCGGACCACTTCGCGGAGGTATTCGGCGAAACTCGGATGCGTGACGTCGAGCCCGAAATAGAACCCCTTCCAGTACGGATTGTAACCGGCGGGGAGCTTGCGGCCGTACTCGCTCTTGAGTACGTACTCGGGATAGAGCCGGGCGAGCTCGGAATCGCCCGCGGCGGAGAAGGGGGCGAACCAGAGCCCGGGCCGCATGCCCGCGGCCCGGATGGCGTCCGCGAGCTCCCGCATCCGAAGCGCGAACTCGGGTTTCGGCTCGAGCCAATCGCCCACCGCCGACTGCCAACCATCGTCGATCTGGAATACCTCGAGGTCGGGCCCCCGGGCCGCGATCGCCTTCAGGTTCGTATAGAGCTGCCCGGGCGAGAGCTTCGTGTAGTACTCGTACCAAGAACACCAACCGCTCGGCCGGCGCGCCGGAGGGGTATAGCCGAGGCGCTCGCGCAGGGCCCAAAAGTAGGACTGCTCCACGAAGGGCCGCGTGCCGTAGCGGAAGACGATGGAGTCCAGCTCTATCTCTTTTCCCGGCTCCAGGAGCTGGCGCCCGAAGTCGTAAATGAGCTCGAAATAGCTCTTGCCCCTGCGGTCGATATTGAGGATGACATAGAAGAATTGGTCGAAAGGCGTTTCCTGGCCGACGAGAAGGGCGCGTCCGCTCTCCAGATCCATGATGATCGAGTACATCTCGGAGGACAGTTGCCCTGGGCTGTTCGAGGGGAGGTTCGCCATATTGGAGGAGGCAAGCGATACGAGGTGGAAGCGTGGCCGTAGCGGCTTATCGGTGATCCGGTATGATCGGGTGGTGGACCAGGACTGGTAGCCGTTCCTGAGGAAGGCGACTTTACTCGGGTCGGTCCCCTTTAGGAACCCGCCGAGGCCGCCTTCTGCGGGGAACCGGAGCCGGGTGATGCGGAAGGAGGTGCGCCCTATGTTGACGAGGCGAAGCGTGTACCGCATCCCGTCGTCGAGCCGCTGTACGGCGCCCCGTAGCTCGATCCATTCGTTACGGTAGGAGAATCGGTCGTCTCCGTCTTCGACCGCTACCAGCGGAAACGCACGCCGCTCTATGCCGAATTTGACCTCGACCTTCGCCTGTGGGAAGAAACGCGCAAAAGCGCTCTGGAATCCTTCGTCCATGCACGGTCCCGCCTGTTTTCTTCCGCGTAGTTGAGCCCATTCTCCTATGCGCGCTCCGCGCCGTCAAATTCGGCGCGGAGCTTCGGCGGGGCGCGGACGGGGAGCCGGCGCTACATGAGGGGGACGCCGCGCTTCTTGCAGACCTGGACGGTCTCGTCCGGCCAGACCGATGCTTGGACCTCGCCTATGTGCGCCTTGCGCAGGAAGAACATGCAGAGCCGCGACTGGCCGATGCCGCCGCCGATGGTCTGGGGGAATTCGCCGGCTAAGAGGCGCTTGTGCCAGTAGAGGTCCTTCCGGTCCTCGTTGCCGGTCAGCGCGAGCTGGCGGAGCAGGGTTTCGCGGTCCACGCGGATCCCCATGGACGAGAGTTCCAGGGAATCGCCGCGCACGGGGTCCCAGACGATGATATCGCCGTTGAGTCCGGCCTTGCCGTCCTCAGCGACCGTGGTCCAGTCGTCGTAGTCGGGCGCCCGCCCTCCGTGGCTCGCGCCGTCGGAGAGTTTACCGCCGATGCCGATGAGGAAGACGGCGCCGAATTCGCGGGCCAGTTCTTTCTCGCGCTCCTGGGGGCTGATCTTCGGGTAGCGCGCGAGCGCCTCCTCGGCGTGGATGAACCGGATCTTTTCGGGCAGCACGGGCGCGAGGTCCGCGTATTGTTCGGCCACGACGAACTCGGTCCGCTTGAGGACCTCGTAGATGCGGCCCACGACGTTTTTAAGTAAGGCGAGGTTCCGGTCCTCCGGATCCATGACGAGTTCCCAGTCCCACTGGTCCACGTAGATGGAATGGATGGCGTCGATGTCGTCGTCGGGCCTGAGCGCGTTCATGTCGGTGTACAGTCCCGTCCCCGGCGCGTAGCCGTAATCCGCCAAGGCCATACGTTTCCATTTGGCGAGGGATTGCACCACTTCCATCTCCCGCTCGCCGAGCCGACCGACGGGGAAGCGGACCGGCCGCTCCACGCCGTTAAGGTCGTCGTTGATACCGGAACCCCGGGGAACGAAGAGCGGGGAGGTTACGCGGGAAAGGCGGAGCTCGGCGGAAAGGTTCCGCTCGAAGAAATCCTTTACCAGCTTGATGCCCTGCTCGGTCCGCTTGAGGTCGAGCAGGGGAACGTAATGCGGGGGGAGTATGGCGTTCATGGTGCGCTTTCCTTTCCGGCCGTTTACGGGAGCCGGCATTTCGGCGGTATTCTATCGAAAACCCGTCAACCCGAGAAGACGGAGGTTGGAAATACCTTCGATCCGCCGCCTTTCGCGCTCGCGAAGGGCAGCGGACGGCCGAAGTCATAATAATGTGCGGATCGAGAGCGCCCCGCGCTCGGCGGAACGGAGTTCGGCCAGGGCCGCCGCGACGATGCCTATGCCGCGCTCGGCCTCTTCAGCGCTGAGAGAGGCGAAACTGAGCCGGACGTGGGCGTCGGAAACGCCTTCTCCCCGGCGCGCTCCCTCGCCGCCTCCGTACACCGCCTCGGGGATCAACGCCGCGCCGCGGGCGAGGGCGGCCGCGCGGAGAGAAGTGCCCGTGACGCCGCCGAGGCGCACCCAGAGGTGGAGGCCGCCGTCGGGCCGATCGAAGGAGGCGCCGAGCGGAGACAGGAGCCGTTCGGCCGCGTCGGTCGCCGCTGCGTAGACCGCGCCGTAGTGCCGCCGGAGGAAGGCGAGCCGGTCCTCGTGGAGGCCGCGGCGAAGGTAGAGCTCCAGGGCGCGCTGGACGAGGCCGTCGGTAGCGATGTCGGTGGCGCGTTTAGCCGCCTCGAAACGATCGCGGAGGCGGCGCGGGGTGACGAGGACGCCGAGCCGGAGGCCCGGCATGAGTACCTTGGAAAAACTCCGCACGTAGATGACGCGGTCCTCAGCGTCGATCGCCTTGATGCAGGTGGGCTCCCGCCGTACTCCGTACGATAGGTCGGAGAGGAGATCGTCCTCCAGGACGTAGAAGTCGTACTTCTTGGCCAGAGCGAGGAGGCCTCGCATGCGCTCTTCGGTCCACGAGATCGTCGTCGGATTCTGGTAGCGCGGGATGGCGTACACGAGGCGCACGGACCGCTCGCGGAGGACGCGCTCCAGCTCGCCTAAGTCCATGCCGTCCCGGTCGAGGCGGACGCCAAGCGTCTCCGCCCCGCGCGACCAGAAGACGGCGAGGGCGCCGCGGTAGGTGGGCTCCTCCACCGCGGCCGCGTCGCGCGGTCCGAGCAAGGCCTTGGCCGCGAGATCTATGCCCTGCTGGGCTCCCGAGACTACTCGGATATCTTCGAGTTCGGCGGCCACGCCGTGGGCGGAGAGGAGGTATTCGGCGAGGGCGCCGCGGAAGGGCGCCCAACCGGCGCTTTCCTGGTAGCCGAAGGCCCAGCCGCCGTCTCGGTCCAGGACCTCGTTCACGATGGACTTGAACTCCGCGGCGGGGAAGAGGGCGGGCGAGGGCGCGCCCGCCGCGAGGTCGAGCACGCCTTCCCGCACGAGTACTCTGCCCGCGGCGAGATCCGCGAGATCGGCGGCGTCTCCCGACGCCTCGCGGCGGAGATCGCGGTTATCATTCTCTTCGCTGCGGATTCTGCCCGCCGTTCCGCCGGAACCGTCGTCCCGCACGTAGACCCCGCTCCCCGCGCGCGCCGCCACCCAGCCTTCCCTCTCAAGGATGCGGTATGCGGCCACGGCGGTGGCGGGGTTGACCCCCGCGGCGTCCGAAAGCCTCCGCACCGAGGGGAGCCGTTCTCCGACTTGCGCTTCCCCCGAGCGGATCGCGCGGCGCAGGGCGTCGGCGAGTTTGAGGTAGAGGGGCGATTCCGTGTCGTGGTCTATACGAATTGTATCGATACGCATTAAAGTGTATTATAACTGTATTGACGAGTCTCGATACAGTTGCGATATTGTAGCGCAAGGAGAGCCGGAATGGAAGATCGATTCGCCCTCAACAGCGACCTCGCCCGCATGCTCGTCGGCGGGGTCATCATGGACGTCGTTGATCCGGAACAGGCCCGTATCGCGGAAGGTGCCGGCGCCGTGGCCGTCATGGCCCTGGAGCGCGTGCCCTCGGATATCCGCAAGCAGGGCGGCGTGGCCCGCATGAGCGACCCCGGCATGATCAAAGAGATCAAGGCCGCCGTTTCCATTCCGGTCATGGCGAAGGCGCGGATCGGCCATTTCATGGAAGCGCGCATACTGGAGGCCATCGGCATCGATTACATCGACGAGAGCGAGGTGCTCACGCCCGCCGACGAATCCTTCCATATCGACAAGCGAGCCTTCCGCATTCCCTTCGTCTGCGGCGCCCGGGACCTCGGAGAGGCGCTCCGCCGCATCGGCGAAGGCGCGGCCATGATGCGGACCAAGGGCGAGGCCGGCACCGGCAACGTGGTGGAGGCAGTGCGCCACCTCCGCGCGGTCGGCGACGCGATCCGGCGCCTCCAGTCCCTCCCCCGCGAGGAGTTGATGACGGCCGCCAAGGAACTCGGCGCCCCCTACGACCTCGTCGTCTACTGCTCGGAGCACGGCAAGCTCCCCGTGGTCAACTTCGCCGCCGGAGGCGTTGCCACGCCCGCGGACGCCGCCCTCATGATGGCCCTCGGGGCGGACGGCGTCTTCGTCGGCTCGGGCATCTTCAAGTCGGGCAACCCGGCCAAGCGTGCGGCCGCCATCGTCAAGGCCGTGACTTATTGGCAGGACCCCGCGGTCCTCGCCGAGGTCTCCGTCGGCCTCGGGGAGGCCATGAGCGGCATCGACCTCCGGGACCTCGCGCCGGAGCAACGGCTCGCGACCAGGGGCTGGTGAGATG
>JAEWSV010000131.1 GCA_023398155.1 Spirochaetota bacterium | reverse complement strand
GGATAGGGTTCTGCATGGTGCGGATCTTGAGCCCCTTGAGGTCGGCCGGGCTCTGTACCTCATGGGCGCTGTTGGTGAGTTGGCGGAAACCGTTCTCATAATAGGCTAGGAGCTTCAGGCCCTTGGACTCAAGCAGCGCGGCCAGTTTGGCTCCGACGGGCCCGTCGTAAACGGCGTCGGCCGCTTTCTCGCTGGTGATTATGAACGGGAGATCGAAGATGTTGAATTCCGGGACCAGGCCGGTCAGCGGGGATGCCGAGGTGGCCACCATCTCCAGGGTTCCCATCCGTACGCCCTCGGTGGCGCGGACGTCGTCGCCGAGTTGGGCGTTGGCGTAGACCTGTACATCGTATTTTCCCGGAAGCTTGGACTCCAGGATCCGTTCGAATTCCACGCCGGCGAGGTACGTCGGATGGGACTCGTTGAGGCCGTTGGAAATCTTGAGGACCACGGGCCCTTTCTCCGCGCCGCCTTCGGCGAATACGCCGACCGCGAGCGCGATCATGAGCGACAGACATAGAATCGCTACTCTCTTCATGTCCTCTCCTCCTTATACTCCGCGGCTCCCGGCCGCGGTCCGAGGGGACCGGAGGTCCCCCCGCACGTATCGCCTGGCATGCCGCATACGATCCCGGACCGGGCGTCATGGCGGTCAGCCTGGAAAACCATAAACGTACCGCGCCTACTTAATGAGGCTCGGCAGGAACGTAACCGTCCAGGGCACGTAGGTGATGATGAGCAAAACGATCACGGCTATGATGACGTTCGGCCAGATCGCCTTGCTTATCTCCGCGACGCTGAACTTCGTGATGCCGCAGGTCACGTAGAGGATGTTCCCCACGGGCGGCGTGATCAGGCCTATGCAGAGATTGACGATGATGACCACGCCGAAATACACGGGATCCAGCCCGAAGCGGGCGGCGAGCGGCATGAGCATCGGACCCAGGATGAGGAGCGCCGGCGTCAGGTCCATGACGCAGCCGACGATCAACAGGAGGATGTTCACGAGCAGCATGAAGACGTACCGGTTGTCGCCGGCGAGGTCGAGCAGGACCTCGGCCAAAAGCACCGGTATCTGCGCGGTGGTGATGAAATAGGCGGCGGCGGTCGCCGCGCCGCAGACCAGCATGACCACGGCGGTTCCCCGTACGGTGTTCACGAGGATGAGCGGGATGTCCTTGAGCTTCAATTCCTTGTAGATGAACATGGAGACGATCAAGGCGTAGACTACCGACACCACCGCGGCCTCCGTCGGGGTGAACACCCCGACGATGATGCCGCCCATCAGGATCACCGGCAGGAAGAGGGCCCAGATCGCGTCCCACCCGGCCTTCAAGATGCTCACGACGCTGAACTTGCCTTCTACCCTATAGAAGTCGTGTCGCCTGACGTGGAGATACCAACCGATCATCAGGCCCGTTCCCAGGATCAAACCCGGAACGATACCGCCGATGAAGAGCTTCACCACGGAGACGTTGGCGATCACGCCGAGGAGCACCATCGGGATGCTCGGCGGAATGATAGGCCCGTTCGTCGTGGACGCGGCGAAGAGGGCCGCGCTCTTCTTCTGGTCGTAGCCTTCCTTCTTCATGACGGGATACAGGAGGGAACCGATGGCCGACGTGTCGGCGACCGCGGAGCCCGAAACGCCGGAGATGAGCATGCTGGCGACGACGACCACGTAGCCGAGGCCGCCTTTGACGTGGCCTATCAGCGTCTTGGAGAACTTGACGATGCGGTTGGCTATGCCGCCCGTGTTCATGATCTCGCCGGCGAGCAGGAAGAAGGGGATGGCCATCAGCGGAAAACTATCGATGCCGCGGAATACGTTCTGGATCACGAGGGCCGGCGACCAGGAGTGCATGGCCAGGCCGAGCACGATGCTGGTCAAGAAAAGGGCGAAGGCTATCGGGACCGTGAGGCCGATGAAGCCGAATAGAGCCGCGAGGAAAAGCACTAGCATTCGGTTCCCCCTTTCGCGCGCTCAACCGGCGCGAACCAGTCCTTGCACGCCTTCACCAGGCTCAGGTACAACATCAGGATCGAGGCGACGGGCCCCACCATGTAAACCCACCCGTAGGGTATCGGAATCGCCGAAGCGACCCAGCCTGAAGCGAGCGAGTCCACCGCCATATGGAAACCGCCGTAGATCATGATGGCGAGCGCGACGATGACCAGGACATCGGCGATCAGCACTATCGCGCGCTTGGTCCGCGCCTTCACGTAATATAGGACGACGTCGAGGCTCAGATGGTCCTGATGGATGTACGCGAGTACCGCTCCCAGGAACACGATCCAGATGAACAGGAACCGCGAGACTTCCTCGTACCAACCGAGCGCCGCGCTCAGGAAATAGCGGAAGATGACGTTGGCGAAGACGATGAGCGACATGACCACCAAGAGGACGGCGACCACCCATTGCAGAATTCGCTGAATCCAGAGAGTGATCCCATCGAGGACCGCGAATAGCTTGTCCTTGTCCATCTCCGTCACGCTCCTCGCCGCCGGACCTTCACGCCGGCCAGCTTCTCGTAGAATTGGATGATGCCGCCGTGATCCTCTTTCTGTTTCCCGTCGACCTTGAGCGCCTGCATGATCTCCATGACTTGGCTGGTCAGCGGCAGGGGCACGCCGATGTCGTGGCCGGTGTCCAGGGCGTTCTGCAGATCCTTGATGTGCAGCTCGATGCGGAAGCCCGGTTTGTAGTTGCCTTCCAATACCATCGGGCTTTTGGCGTTGAGCACGGTGCTCCCGGCGAGGCCACCCTTGATCGCTTCGAAAACCTTTTCCGGATCCACGCCCGACTTGGTCGCCAGGACGTAGGCTTCCGACATGGCCGCGATATTGAGGGCGACCACGATCTGGTTGGCCAGCTTCGTGACGTTGCCCGCGCCGATATCGCCGCAGAGCACCGCCGAACTGCCCATCTTGAGCAGCAAGTCCTTCACCTTCTCGAAGACCGAAGCCTCGCCGCCCACCATGATGGCCAGCGTGCCTTCGATAGCCTTGGGCTCGCCGCCGGATACCGGCGCGTCCAGCATCGTTATGCCGCGCTTCGCCAACTCCGCGGCCACCTTCTGCGAGACGAGCGGGGCGATGGAGCTCATGTCGATGACGATCGTACCCTGCTTGATGCCCTCGACGACGCCGTCTTTGCCGAGGATCGCCGCCTCCACGTGGGGCGAATTGGGAAGCATGGTTATGACGACCTCCGCCTTGGAAGCCACGTCTTTCGGGGAGGAGCCCGCCTCGGCGCCCGCGGCGACCAGCTCTTGCACCGGAGCGCCCATCACGTCGTAGACCACCAGCGAGTGGCCGGCCTTCAGCAAGTTCTTCGCCATCGGCTTGCCCATGATGCCGAGGCCGATAAATCCTATCCGCATCCTTTCCTCCTAGGCCTTGAGTTGTTTACGAATCGCGCCCGATATCGCCGCTTCAGTCAGAGAGAAGGCGTCCATCAGGATGTCGTAGTTTTCCGCGGAAGCGCCGAACTTATCCTCGACGCCGACGAACTCCATCGGGGCGTGCGGTACGGCGCGGAGCGCCTCGGCGATCGCCGAACCCAGGCCGCCGATGATCGTGTGCTCTTCGGCCGTGACGATGGAGCGGACGCCCGAGGCGTACTCGATGACGGATTGCCGATCCAAGGGTTTCAGCGTGCCGACGTCGAGCACGCGGACGGAGATGCCCTCGCCTTCCAACTTCTTCGCAGCCTCCAGCGCCTTGGAGACCATGACGCCGCAGGCGAAGACCGCCGCGTCACCACCGTCCCGCAGCTTGGTGATCTTGCCGATGCGGTAGCCCTCGTTCTCGGGGTATACGAACGGCAGGTCGTTGCGGTTGATGCGGATATAGACGGGTCCCCGCCAATCGCCGAGGCATTCCATCATCTTGACGACCTCGATGGAGTCGGCGGGGCAAACGACGGTCATGTTCGGCAGCGCGCGCATCAGGCTCATGTCCTCGATGGATTGGTGCGTCTTGCCGTCGCCGTAATCCGACAGCCCCGAGCTCGACCCGCAAATGCGGACGTTCAGGTTGGGGATGCAGATGGAATTGCGGAGCTGATCGTACGCCCGTCCGGACGCGAAGACGGCGAAAGAATGCATGAAGGGCATCTTGCCCGCGAGGGCGAGACCCGCCGCGGTGGAGGCCATGTTCTGCTCCGCGATGCCCATCTCGAAGTGGCGGTCGGGGAACTCCGTTTTGAACATGATCGATTGGGTGGATTTTCCCAAATCGGCTTCCAGGGTCACGATATTCGGATGCTTCTTGCCGAGGGCCACGAGGGACTCCCCGTACGCCGAGCGAAGGTTTTGGTGTATCGCCATAGGTAATCCTCCGGGTTTAGGCCAAGGCGGCCCGCGCCGCCTCGATCTCGGTCAAGGCCAGATCGTACTGCGCTTGGCTCATGATTCCGTTGTGGAAAGCTGCGGTGTTCTCGGCGAAGGTGAACCCCTTACCTTTCACCGTGTCGGCGACGATGACGGTGGGACCGCCCTTTTTCGACTTGGCCGCGTCCAGCGCCTCCAGGACCGCCGCCACGTCGTGCCCGTCTACGGTCAGCACGTTCCAACCGAACGCCGCCCATTTCTTTTCGATGTCCGGAATATCGAAGACCTCTTTAGTGGGGCCGGTCGCCTGGATACGGTTCCGGTCGACGATGCCGACCATATTGTCCAACTTGTAGCGGGCCGCGGACATCGCCGCCTCCCAGAGCTGACCCTCCGAGAGTTCGCCGTCGCCCATGATGACGTGCACCCGCGCGGGGCTCCCATCCAGGCGGAGGGCCAACGCCATGCCGACGCCTATCGAGAGGCCCTGGCCCAAGGACCCCGTCACCGCCTCTATTCCGGGAGTCTTGGCCATATCCGGGTGGCCTTGGAGCATACCGTTAAGGGTTTTCGTCTTCGGGATTTCCTCTCGCGGAATGACGCCGTGTTCTACGAGGGCCGCGTATTGGATCAAGACCGCATGTCCCTTGCTCAATACGAAGCGGTCCCGGTCAGGATCGCGCAATTTCGCCGGATCGAACCTCATCTTTTCGAAATAGAGGGAAGCGACGATCTCCGCGAGCGAGCAGGACCCGCCGAGGTGTCCTGCTTTCCCGACGCCTATCATCTTGACGACGTCGGCCCGGAGATCCCAGGCGATTCTATTCAGGCGCTGTACCGTATCTACGGATGCCATTTTCCACTCCTCCGCTATTTCATTTACGTTCCGGCGGAAAGGCGAGATATTAAAGACCGCATCGGCGATCTTCGCCATCCTGCCTAATCCCCGGATAAGACCCGGGACATAGGGAAACCCTCCAGCTACATTGCTGGTGTTTTCATGATGTACATCGCTTGTACTTGTTAGTTGTATGATAACCTACATAATTTTAGGTGTCAACGAAAAGTTATCAATTGAGGAAGAGCGTTGCCGAACGACTACGGAGCCGCCATACTTATGCCTACCTAGGCCTGACCAAGGGTGGAGGCCCGGCCGATAGCGAGGAGAAAAAGATGCCCGGATCGGGACTTACCTTGGAGCGGTACAACGCCGCCCCGGAGCGGCCGGCGCGTTTATCCGAGGTTACGTTACACGACGAAACCTTCGTCGCCGATTGGGAGCGATATCGCCGTATCGCCGAAACCGAGGGGGTGAAGAGAAGCTTGGCGTATCCCTTCCCCGCCTTGTTCTTCCCCTTGGGAGAAGACGTCCAAGAATCGGAAGCCTATCAGCGGATGCGCGCCGAGGGCATCGCCGACCCGGAAAGGCCCTTCCCTCCTGATTCTCTCTTGGCGACGCATTTCGATACCCTTAGTTGGGAACTGTATCAGACGAGCGCGGGGAAAATCCCCGTCATCTATTGCCGCGCCCGTACCGATTTTGAAGCCATGCTGAGGGCGATAACCGCTAAGAACAGCCTGGAGCCTATCCCCGTCACCCAAGGCGCGCAATACATCTCCGGTTATCGGAACAGGGAACGGATCCGCCACCGCAAACGGAAGTTCCTGGAAGAGAACGACGAGCTCTTCTGGCCGGCGGAATGGAAGGCCATGTCGGAGAACAAGGACCTGTACTGCGACAAGCTCATCATCCTGTCGAACAATCCGTACAGCAACATCCCGGCCCGCAAGATGGGCCTAGAGGACGCGGAGTGGCTGGAGAAGGCGCTCATCCTCAGGCGGGAGCATGAGTGCATGCACTACATCGTACGGCGGAGGCTCCTCAACGTCACGAATAACGTCCTGGACGAGATCGTAGCCGACGCTGCCGGTATGATGGAGGCCCTGAATGACTTCCGGGCCTCTTGGCTCCTGCTTTTTCTAGGATTCGACGGGACCGGGGAGCTTCAGGCGGACGGACGATTGCACATCTACCGTTCCGCGCTTTCGGATGAGGATTTCAGGGCCCTTTGGGGGATGACCCGTCGCGCGGCCGTCAAATTGGAAAAACTCATACGGGCGAAGGGCTGTCTTTCCATGGATCAACGGGACCGAACGGAATTCCTGCTGGACGTTCTCTGCTCGGGCCTCGAGGCGCTCTGCGGGGAATAAAGGAAGGGCCTCCGGAGCGGAGCCGGATGTCCCGCCCAGCGGCACGCATCCGGGTGTATAGGGCGGGCGCCGCTTACCTGGCCGATGCGAGTTCCCCGAGGCTCCCCACGACATAGTCCGCGTCCCGCGAGAGCCTCGGAATCTCCTCGGGCCAGAGATCGGCGATCAGCTCGGTGGTGAGGACCGTATCCATGCCGACAGCCTTCGCGCCGGCGAGCTCGTCGTGGCCGCCGTCGCCGATGAAGACGCTCCGGTTCCGATCGGCGCCCGCCCGTTCCGACGCGAGTTCGTAGATCCTCCGGTCGGGCTTCATGCAACCGACTTCCCACGAAAAGACCGCGTCGCGGAAAAAGCGGCTGAGGGGACTCTCCTCCCAATAAAGGGAATCCAGGACGTCGGCATTGCTTATGATGGCCAGCGTCTTGCCCCGTGCGCGGAGAGAAGCGAGGGCGCCCAGGACGGAAGGCCGGACCGCGCAAAAAGTCCGCCGGTAGCGGCGCTTCCGCGCCTCAAGGATCTTATCGAGCGTATCCTCGTCGGCGTCGACTCCCGCATTCCGGACCATGGCGGCTACTATCTCCGCAGGATCGCGGATGATGCCGGTAGCGCGGACCTCGTAGTCCCGCATCGCGGCCCGAGTCCACGCGGACCGCTCGATGCCGAGAATGGAGAACTCGTTGTCCGCGGGATCCGGGTTGGGCTCCAGGAGCACGAGCGTGTGGAACAGGTCGAAGAAGTAGCAGTCCCAGTCTTTCATCAGTCCGTACTAATCGATGAGCCGCTTCTTGATCCTGCGGATCGCGACGCCGCCGATCAGGGCGATGAAGGCGACGCAGTAGGCCAGGTCCCAGAGGTGCACGAGATCCAGGCCGACGGAGAAGCCGCGGACCAGGCGGACGCAGTGCGTGAGGGGCAGGGCCTCGGCCACCGGAAGGAGGAAGCGCGGCAGGCTCTCCAAGGGAAAGACCACTCCCGAAAAGAAGAACATAGGCGAAAGGAGGCCGGTGAAATAGAAGTTGAAGTTGTCCAGGTTGTCCACGATCGTCGTGATGAGGAGGGAGAGGACCGCGAACATGAGGCCGGTCAAGAAGCCGATGAGGGGCGCCAACAGTATCCAGCCGGGAGCGAGAGCCCCGAAGAGAAGGCAGACGAGGAGAACGGAAAACGAGAAGACGGCGCCCTTGGTGCCGCACCAGAGGATCTCGCCGAGCATGAGGTCGTCGGCGGACACGGGGGCGCCGAGCATGCCGTCGTACACCTTGTCGAAGACCATGCGGATGTAGGTGCCGTAGCTCATCTCGAAGGCGGCGGTATACATGGATGAGGTCACGAGGATGCCGGCGGCCAGGAAAGTCACGTACGGCATGCCGCCCATGGTAGGGACGAAGGCGCCGAGTCCGAAGCCGATGCCGGCCAGGAAGATGAGGGGCTCCAGGAAGGGCGGGAGGGCGTTGGAGAAGAGGGTCTTGGTGTAGACCCGCATGTGCCGGTACCAGACGGCGCCGACGCGGGCGGGCCAGGGCGAGACGTGGTGGAGCGCGTTATTCATCTATTTTTCTCCCGGTGGCGGTCAGGAACAGGTCCTCCAGGCTGGATCTCCGCACGAGGAAGGAGCCGGACGGCAGTTGCGAAGCGAGCGAAGCGAGGGCGGCCTCGTCGTTCGAATAGAGGATGAAGCGGGCCTCGGAACGCTCGACGCGCACGAGGGTAGTGTCCCGAAGCTTTCGGAGCGTCTCCGCCGCTGGGGAGCCGTGGTCCTCCACGAGTTCGGGCCGATGGAGTTCCAGGACGTGGGCCTCCATACGCTCGGCCATGAGCTTCTTCGGGTCGCCGTTCAGGATGAGCTTGCCCTTGTCCATGATCATGATCTCGTCGGCGAGCTGCCAGGCCTCGTCCATGTAGTGGGTCGTGATCACGACGGTGACGCCGGTCCGCATGAGGGCCCGCACCTTATCCCAAATGTGGTGGCGGGCTTGGGGGTCGAGGCCCGTGGTCGGCTCGTCCAGGATGAGGAGCTCGGGCTCGTTGAGGAGGGCCCGGGCTATGACGAGGCGCCGCTTCATACCGCCCGAAAGCTCCCGGACCCGGCTGCGCGCCTTCTCGGTGAGGTCCATGAACTCCAGGAGGTCGGCGATGCGCTTCCGTGCCGACGCCGGGGACAGGCCGTAGAGCTTGGAGAAGACGTAGAGGTTCCGCTCCACGTCCAGCTGCTCGTCCAGGCTGTCCTCCTGGGGCACGAGGCCCATGCGGCACTTGGCCTCAAGTTCCTTGGCGGGAATCGGGAAGCCGAGGACCTCCACCACGGTATCCGCCGAAGGGTCGAAGCGGGCCTTTCCGTAAAGGGCCTTGATCGTGGTCGTCTTCCCCGCGCCGTTGGGCCCGAGGAAAGCCGTGCAGCGGCCGCGTTCGACCGTGAACGAAAGATCGTCCACGGCTTTGAGCTCGCCGTAACTTTTTGATAGGTGTTCCACTCGGATCGCGAGATCGCTTGATGACATTTCGACAAGATACTTTTATCGATAGTATCGGTAAAGAGGAAAACTCGATTTCACGCGAAGAGGACGATCGCTCCGCTAAGTCGCGGCGGCGGTATTCGCCTCAGGCGCACACGCGAAACGAGGGGCGCGGAGCGGGGTCCGCGTAAATGAACCCGTTTCTTGACGGCTCCCTCCTCCGCGGCTATCGTGGAGACGGGGGTCCTTATGTGGAAAATTTTCGCGCTACTGTCGGCGGTCTTCGCCGCGCTCACCTCGATCCTGGCCAAGTACGGAATGCGGGGCGTAAACTCCAACCTCGGCACCGCCATCCGCACCGTCGTGGTTTTGGTCCTGGCTTGGGGCATCGTCTTCGCCACCGGCGTCCATAAGGGGCTCCGCGACCTCTCCCGCGAGAACCTCGTCTTCCTGGTCCTCTCCGGCCTCGCGACGGGCCTCTCGTGGCTCTTTTATTTCAAGGCCATCCAGATGGGAGAGGTCTCCAAGGTCGCGCCCATCGATAAGTTCAGCGTCGTCCTGACCATCATCCTGTCCTTCCTCATCCTGCGGGAGCAAGTGACGGCCAAGGCGGTGATCGGCGGTCTCCTCATCTCGGCAGGAACTTTCGTCCTCATACTCTAGGGGCGGCCGCGGGGAGCGCCGCAACCGCGCCGGAGCGAGCCGCGGCCGGCGAGGCCCCGCGAAAACCGCGGAGCGCGCAGCTCACTCGTAGACGATGCGGGGAGCCTTGCGCACGCCGATCTTCCAGGTGAGGCCCGCGCCGATGTTGTACGCGCGCGAGAACGACCCCTGGTTGATCGCGACCGCGAGGTTGAGTAAAGAATTGATATAGACGAGGGGCTCGCCGACGTTGACGTCCGCGAAGGACCGGGCGTAGGTCATCGTATTGCGGTAGACATCCCGCGTGTCGTTGCGGAGGGAAATCTCCACGCGGCCGCCGTAGGCCACGCCGAGGCCCGTGAACAGGTCGTACGGGATGTTCGACCAGAGGCTCCCGAAGCGCACGTCCAAAGCGTCGACGGTACCGACCACGGCGTCGCCTTCCTTCCGCGCGGGGGAAAGCGGCAGCTCGACGAGGGACGCGGCGTCGATCGTCTCCCCCATCGACTCGAAGGAGAGGAGCCCCGACGCCAAGCGCGCGCCCGTGTACGCGTACACGTCGCGGCCGTGGAAGGTGTAGGAGAGCTCGGAGCCCGAGAGGCGGTTCGCGTCCTCCTTGAGGAGCCGGGCCTCCGCGATGCCGATGTGGTTTTTCACGTGGGTGAGGGTCCCGTTGTCGGGGGTGACCACGATCTGCCCGCTCTTCACGCGGACCGCCACGCTCCGGCGGGAACTCCCGACGCCGGGATCCACCACCGAGACGAAGACGGTGCCAGCGGGCCAATAACCGATGGTCTGCAC
>JAEWSV010000120.1 GCA_023398155.1 Spirochaetota bacterium | reverse complement strand
GGCGATTCCGCCCGTTTCCACCGGGCCGACGACTCCGATCGGGCTTCGCTCAAGCTCGCCGCGGTGGAGCGCGAAGGGGAGGACGGCTATTGGATTTCCGTGCCCGACGGTTTCTCGGCGGGCGATTCGGTCTACCTGATCCAGACGAGGGCTATGTCCAAGCGATACCCGCGCGTGCTTCCGCACGACCTGGAGACCTTCCGCCGGATGCCCGGCAGGGACGCCGCCCCGCCTCCTCCGTTCGATCGGGCAGAGAAGGTCGAGCGCTCCCTCTTCCCCGACGGCCTCTACGTCGCAGTCTCGCGGCCCGAAGACCTCTACGTCGTCCAGGCTTCGCGTCCGGTCCGCGTCCTCCTTTCCTACACGAAGGCCGTCGGTAAGCGGATACTCGAGGACGGCCAACCGCCGCTTCCCTTCACGAAAGGCGAACTCATCCTCGTCTTGGATCCCTACTTCCCGCAGCGGGAGGAAGCGCGGCTCGCCGACGAGATCCCCCGTCTTTTAGAGGCCGGATACCGTCAGTTCGTCGTGAACAACCTGGGCCACGTCGCCCTATTCCGCGGGACCGACGCTAAACTCATCGCGGGCCCCTATCTGTACACCTTCAACGGCTGGGCTTACGCCTTCGTAAACGCCCTCGGGCTCGCCAACGTGATCACCCCGCTGGAAAACAACCGGC
This sequence comes from Spirochaetota bacterium, assembly GCA_023398155.1. Classification (GTDB taxonomy): domain Bacteria; phylum Spirochaetota; class Spirochaetia; order Treponematales; family Breznakiellaceae; genus JAEXTK01. The sequence goes on along the minus strand of JAEWSV010000120.1, from coordinate 5,606 downwards.
AGAATCTGGATCGGACGGTGGACGCGCAGCGGCGACCGCTCACGTTCGTCACGGTCTTCGCGTATCCCGCGCTCTTCAGGATCAGGGCGAACCTTTCCTCGATGTACGATTTCTCCGACTTCTCCGACGGCAGGGGAGAGAACTTCCAGCTCATCGGCGGCGACGACGGATCGCTCGTGGTGCCGGAGAAGCCCTTCTCCATAGTGGACAAGCTGCCCTTCCTCAAGGAGTCCGGATTCTCCAAGTTCATCCTGGATTTCTCGGGGCCGCAGCTCAAGAAACGGGATTACCGGGACGTGGTGGACGCCGCCAAGGCGAGCGCGCCGCTCCCCTTCACGACGCGATTCAACTGGAAGGACGGATTCTACGCCACGGCGGAGGGCTCGGCGGGCGGCCGGCCAAAGAGGCAAGACGACGGGCCGCGCGCGGAGGGGAAAACGTCGCAGGGCGGAAAGCCCCGCGGCGGGAACGGCGGGCGCGCGGACGGCCCGGACCGCGGAAATTCGAACCGAGAAAAACGGGGCGGTAAACCGCGGGGCGGGCGGCGCTAGGGATAACCCATGACCCTGTCCGAGCTATCCGACCGGCTCAGGCGCTCGCCTCCTCCGGGTATCAACGGAAGGGATGAGTACCTCCAAACGGCGGTCCTCGCCCTCCTCGTGGGCGGCGACGATGATCTCCGCCTCGTGTTCGAGAAGCGGAACGCGAACATCCGCCAGGGAGGAGAGATCTGTTTCCCCGGCGGTCGCTACGACTCGGAACACGATTCGTCCTTCCTGGAAACCGCGCTCCGGGAGACGTCAGAGGAACTCGGCATCCCCGCTTCTTCGATCGAAGTTTTCGGCCCTTTGGACACCGTCCTGGCGCCCATGGGGACGATCGTGGAAGCCTTCGTCGGACGCACGAGCGTAGCTCCCGACCGGTTCGTCCCCAATCCGCATGAGGTGGAGACCGTCTTCACGGTCCCGCTCTCGTATTTCTTGGAGGTTCGGCCCGAGGAATACGCCGCGGAAATCCGGCTCTTCCCCACGGCGCGAAACCCCGCCACCGGAACTGAGGAAGTCCTCTTTCCGGTGGAAGAGCTCGGCCTCCCGGACCGCTATCGAGGCTCCTGGGGCGGCCGACGGTCCAAGATCTACGTCTACCGCACCGACGGCGGCGTCATCTGGGGCCTGACCGCCCGCATCGTCATGGACCTCTGCCGCCGCCTCTCCTAGAAAACGGGCGTCACGGGGAATTCCTCCTCGCTCGCGAGGGCTCCCGCCGCGAAGCCGCTCGCAACCGCCTCCGCGGCCCCTTCCGCGGAAGTATCCGCCGCGTCCTTCTTGAACTCCGGGCGGAATTCCACGTGCTCGGCGACGATCTTCACCTTGGACCGCGGTTTGCCGTCGGAGTCGCTCCATCGCTCCTGCTTGAGCCTGCCGACCACGCGCACCCCGCGCCCCTTGCGGCCGAGATTACCGCAGTTCTCGGCGAGTTTCGCCCAAGTCTCCACGTCGAAGAAGCTCACTTCTTTTTCCAACCCCGAATCCTGCTTGTAGAAGCGGTTCGAGGCCACGGAGAAAGTGCATACGGGCGTACCCTTCGGCGTCGACTTGAACAGGGGATCACGCACCATGTTCCCTTCGATCAGAATCGAGTTCAGATTGTTCATACTGCCTCCCGGCCAAAAGAATTCCGCCCCGTTCGAGGGGCGGTTCCTGTTCGGCCTCCGTACGGGATGGACGCGGCGGACGCTTCTATGGACCTTGCCGTTTCCGCGGGAGCTACGATTTGAGGACGAGCTTCACCATGTAGAGCTGGATGTAAAGCTTGAGCGAGTCGCGGGCGGGCAGTTTCTGGAGCGCGGGCATCTCGGAGAGCGTGGCGGCGAGCGACTCGATGCGCTCCTGCGTGAAAGCGGCCGCGCGGAGGACCCTGGCGGTCTTGCGCAGGTAGTCGCGGATGAGCGAGTTGACGTCCTCGGTCAGGTTCGCCTTGGCGTTCGGGTCGATGATGCGGTTCCAGCGGTCCGTGAGGTCGCCGAGGTATCCGTCGAGGTTCGATCCGGAGGGAACCAGGCGCTTCTCTATCGCGCGGGCCGCCTTCTTGAGCGCGGCCTTGCGGGCGGCGGGGCTGGCGTCCTGTTTCGCCGGCGCGCTCGACGACGCTTCGGAGCCCCGCTCTTCCATCCGCTTGACGGCGGGAGACCGGGCGCTCTTGCCGCTTCCGAGTTTCCGGAAAAAGGCCATGATGCCGGCGAGGATGGGAATGGAATACCAGAAGGGGAGGAGCATGCGGACGTCGGTCAGCATGTCTCCGCGGGAGAGGAGGTAGAGCTCGCTCATCGGGGCGAGCGCGCCCTTATAGAACAGCCTGCTCGCTTCCGGGACGCCGCCTTCTATGCCGTCCAATTCTTCATGGACGAGATAGAGGGTCTTTTCCTGTAGGAGGGCGGAGAGGACGGGCGCGACGTTCGCGGTGAGTTCCGTGAGCTCGGTTTCGTACGCTTCGTCGTTTTCCATCGACTTTTCCGATCGGTAATCCCCCATGAGCTTGAACCAGCGCTGCGTGAGGGTCGTCTTGACGCGCGGCCGCGACTCCCGGAGGAGTTTCATGCAGAGCGGCAGCATCTTGGACTTGCGCACGAACCAACGTTCTCCGCTCAGCCCGTGGACGGTGAGCAGGTCGGGCAGCTTATCCAGGCTCCCCGAGGTCGTTTTTGCCTTGAGGTAGGCTTCCAGCGCTTCCCTGGAATATTGGCCGAGGAGGGGCACTCCCTTGGTGTCCGTAAAGCGGGTGATGTCGTCGAGGCTGTAGTAGAACGGTTGCTTGTCGAGCTGGAGCTCCAAGTTGCGGAAGGCCGTCTCGGCGTCCCGTTCCTTCTGGGCCTTTCCCTTGTAGTAGTTGTTGAATATCTCGACCGTGTGGACGGCCTGCAGGGCCGCGATATCCTCGGGCAATTTCTCGTTCTTCTTGTGGATGTCGCCCTTCACGAGGCTGGAGAAGTAGGCCCAGAACTGAAAGCTGAAATCGCCCGCGCTCTCCAGGTCGTTCATGGTGTCGCCGGGGCGCACCATGAGCTGCCCGAGGGTATCCTTGAGCTGCGATTCCTTGCCTTGGAAGGCCGGCGCGAGCTTATGCTGCGCGTAATCCTTGTTGTTGTGGCTACGGAGGTAGTGGCGGATCTTGAGCAGGGCGAGCTCGAGGAAGCGCTTCGGCAGCATCTCGGGGAGGATGAGGGCGTTGCCGGCCCCTTCGGGGAAGGAGAGCTTTATGATGGGTTGGGCCGTATCGGCGGATTCTCCCAGGATGGCGGTGAAATCCGTATCGAAATGAACATTGCGCAGCTGCGCAGGCGGCACGACGATGTTGAGGCTGATCTCGTCCGGGAACGGCAATTCGGGCGTCTCATCCACGGTGCGGTAGGTCTGTTGCAGGAGATCGACGTAGAACTGGGCCACCGAAACGAGGGCGCCGCGTTCGTCGGTGGAGACGGGGCACTTCCCCGATTCGGCCAACTTGGAAAGTTCAGCCCACACCTTCCGGCTCGTATCCTCCGCCCAGGGGGCGAGGTCGGGCCGTTCGGCGGCATATCGTTTCGCGTACTTTTCCAGGAACGTGACGAAAACATCCACCGGAAAAGTCGAACTCCTGGTTCGATTCGCGTAGAACCGGATGATGGCGTACAGATCCGCAACCTGGGTCATTCAGAAATAATAGCCGGATTCGGGCAAAATCGCAATTAAGCGGCTCATTTAGCGGATTCCCTCGGCCCGAGGTCGATATAGTATCCATGGCTTTTACGGAGGGCCACGAAAAATGTGCGGAATAGTTGGATACTGCGGTCCGAAGCGCGCGACGGGAATATTGCTCGACGGCCTCAAGCGGCTGGAATACCGCGGGTACGACTCGGCCGGAATCGCCGTCCAGAACCAAGGCAAGCTCGAGGTGGCCAAGCGGACCGGCAAGATCCACGACCTCAAGGCGGTAGTCCCTTCGACCATGACGGGCTCCTGCGGCATCGGGCATACCCGGTGGGCTACCCACGGCGGCGTGACCGACGCGAACGCGCATCCCCATACCGATTCTTCCGGCAAGATCGCGGTCGTCCACAACGGCATCGTGGAGAACTACACGCAATTGAAGGCCCGCCTGGAGGCCGAAGGCGTCGTCTTCCGGAGCGAGACCGACAGCGAGGTGATCGCCCACCTCATCGCCTACCACTACGAGGGCGACTTGGAGAAGGCCGTCCGGTCGGCGCTCCGCCAACTCAAGGGCACCTACGGCATCGCGGCCGTCCACGCGGACGAACCGGACCGGATCGTCGGCGCGCGCTACGGTTCGCCGCTCGTGGTCGGCGTCGGAGAGGGGGAAATGCTCCTGGCTTCGGACGTGACGGCCATGATCGCCCATACCAAGCAGGTCGTCTACATGGAGGACGGGGAACTCGTATCGATCACCCCCGATGGTTTCGTCATGACCGACCTCCAGGACAAGAAGGTCTCCCGGAAAGTGGACGAGGTCACCTGGGATATCGAGTCGATCGAGAAGGATGGCTTCTCCTGCTTCATGGAGAAGGAGATCTTCGAACAGCCGGACTCCATCGCGCGGACCCTGAGCGGCAGGCTCGATCCGGAATACGCGACGGGCAAGCTCGGCGGCCTCAACATGACGAGCCGCGAACTCCTCGGCGTCAAGCGGGTGAAGATCGTCGCCGCGGGCACGAGCTGGCATTCGGGCTTGGTCGGCGCCTACCTCATCGAATCCATCGCGCGCATACCCGCGAGCGCCGAACTCTCCAGCGAACTGCGCTACCGGAATTCGGTCGTGGAGCCGGACACGATCTACTTCGCGGTCACCCAGTCCGGCGAGACCGCCGACACCCTCTACGCCATGCGCGAACTCAAGCGCAAGGGCGCCCGCGTGCTCGGCGTCTGCAACGTGGTCGGCTCCACCATCGCGCGGGAGTCCGACGGCGGCGTCTATACCCACGCGGGCCCGGAGATCGCGGTGGCCTCCACCAAGGCCTTCACGAGCCAGCTCGCGGTGTTCTACGCCTTCGCCCTCATGATGGCCCGGATGCGCGACATGTCGGTTTCTTCCGGCCAACGCTTCGTGAAGGGGCTCCAATCGGTGCCGGACAAGGTGCGCGAGGTGCTCCTCCAGCGCGACCGCATCCAGGCCATCGCCAAGAAGTATTACCGCGCGCGCGACTTCCTCTTCCTCGGCCGCGGCCTCGAATATCCCGTGGCCTTGGAAGGGGCGCTCAAGCTCAAGGAAATCTCCTACATCCACGCGGAAGGCTATTCATCCGGCGAGATCAAGCACGGACCCATCGCCCTCATCAACGAGGAGACCCCGAGCGTCTTCCTCGTCCCCGACGATTCCCTGCGCGAGAAAGTCCTTTCCAATATGAAGGAGATCAAGGCGCGAAACGGCCCGATCATCGCGTTCTGCACGGAGGGGGACACCGAAGTGGAGGAGCTGGCCGACGAGGTCGTCTTCATCCCCAAGATCGAGGAGCTTTTCCAGCCCTTCCTCCTCGTGCCGCCGCTCCAGCTGTTCGCGTATTTCTGCGCCTTGGAGCTCGGCAGGGACGTGGACCAGCCCCGGAACCTCGCCAA
>JAEWSV010000107.1 GCA_023398155.1 Spirochaetota bacterium | reverse complement strand
ACCTATCTCACGGCGGCGGCCCTCCGGATCAACCGACGCTCCCTAAAAGCCGTTTTCCTCACCGCCGGGCACCCGCCGGTAATACACGTTCCGGCCGACCGGGCAGCCTGTAGGTTTTTTGCCTGCGCGAATCCGCCGGTCGGAATGATCGAAGGGGCCGCATTCCATTCGGAGGCGATCGACGTGGCCCGGGGCGACCGGTTCATCCTGTTCACCGACGGACTCGTGGAGGGCCCGGGCGAAGGGGGACGACCCGTAGCCTGGGTGACCGGAATCAAGTCTCTGCTCCCCGCGGTCGAGGAGCTCCGGTCGATGGCCCTCGCGGACCTTCCCGAAGCGCTGGTAGCCGCGATGGGGATGCACGAGGCGGCGGACGATGACGTAGCGGTTCTGGCCGTGGAAGTCTAGGCGCGCAGAGCGCGTAAGGCGCGCTATGCGCGTAAGGCGAACGGTGAGCGGGGCGGTCGCGCGCCCCTGTACGGCCGATAGCGAATCAAGGTAGGCTGCCGATATGAAGAATGTGATCGTCTTCGGAGCGGCGCTCGCCGCGATGATCGCCGTCGGCGCGGGTTTCGCCTCGCGCGTCGGCGACGGTTCTTCCCATCCCGTCCGGCCTCCCGCGCGATTCATGGATTACAAGGGCGGCGCGCGGATCGAACAGACGCGGAAGCTCGGAACCTTCAACGCGATTTCCCTGCCGGGCTCCGGCAACGTCCGCGTCCTGATCGGAGCCGAGCCTTCCGTCCTGGTGCGCGCGAGCGAGCGAGCCATGGATCACGTGGAAACCGAGGTCCGGGGCGATGAACTCGTCCTCAATATGCGCGGTCCCGATTTCGGTTCCTCGGTGGAGTACGAAGTGACCGTGCCTTCCCTCCGGTCCATCCGCGTTTCCGGTTCCGGCGACATCGTATCTTCGGATACGATCGCCGGAGATTCGCTCCAAGTCAGTATCTTGGGTTCCGGCTCGGTGGAGGCGAAACTGGACGTGGACTCGCTTTCCGTGAATAGCATGGGCTCCGGCGACCTCGCCTTCAGCGGGAACGCCGACTCCGTGGAGATCAGGATCCACGGCTCGGGAGACCTGGACGCGCGCGACTTGGACGGCGAGCGCGCCGAGATATCCATCTCCGGTTCGGGCGACGCGAAGGTCGGCGAGTTCCAAGAACTCAACGCCAAGGTGATGGGTTCCGGCGACGTCGAGTACGAAGGCGACCCGCGCCTGACCGCCCATACGCCGGGGTCCGGCGAGGTCACTCGGCGCTAGGCCCTATTTGACAGCCGCCGTCCCCCGTGCTAGGATGCGTGTACGTTAACGCATGGGGGCGTGGATGACGGTCAAGGAAATCGCGGAATTAGCCGGCGTATCCATCGGCACCGTCGACCGCGTGTTGCACGGGCGGGGCCGCGTCAATGCGGAGACCAAGCAGCGCATCCAGGCCATCGTCGAACGGTCTGGTTTTACCCCGAATCCCGTCGCTCGACGCCTGAAACGCACCCGTGAATACCGCTTTATGGTCTTGATCCCGAACGCCGCCGAGGATTCCGGTTATTGGGGCCAGGCAGCGGCGGGTATAGCGGGAGCTGCGGACGAGATAGCGTCTTTCGGCGTCCGGACCATCGTCCACGCTTTCGATCGCTACGATCCCGCCTCGTTCCGAGCCGCAGCCGACGCGGCGCTCGCCGGTGAACCGGACGCGGTGCTGCTGGCTCCCATCATGCCGGAAGAGGCGCGCAAGTTCGTCGCTCGCTTGGACGCCGTCCCCTATGCCTTCTTCGACGCCGACCTGCCCGGCACGACGCCGCTCTGTTCCATCGGCCAGGATTCTTTCCGGGGCGGTTACCTCGCCGGGCGGCTCGCGACGCTCTTTTCCGCCGGAGGCGCCGGCGCCGGTTCCATCGGAGCCGACGACGCGACGACCACGGTGAACGCGGCGAACGCGGCGAACGCGGCCGGGAGAGTGGGGCCGTTCGCCGTCCTGGCGGCGCACGCCGAGGACTTCCATATCGCCACGCGAAGAGACGGGTTCCTGGCCTACGCGGCGTCCGCAGGCTTTCCCGCGGTGCTCAAGGAGTCCGTCGACCTGGAGCACGCTGCCGCTGCCGGCCGTACGTTGGCCGACCTCCTCGCCGAGACGCCCGACTTGGCCGGCGTTTTCGTTACGAGCGCCTCATCCCACCGGATCGCGGAGGCGGCCCGCGGTCTTCGGGAGCGGCGGCGCTTCGTCGTCATCGGGTACGACCTCGTGCCGGATAACGAGCGGCTCCTGCGGGAAGGCGCGATCGACGCTATCATCTCCCAACGACCCGAGACGCAAGGTCGGCGCGGCCTCTTGGACCTCTACCGTTCGATCGTCGTAGGCATCCCCGTGGAAAAGCGGGTGGACGTGCCCATCGATTTGTATATCAAGGAAAATTTACCGGCGCCGAGCGCAAGGGCCGCGGCGACGGATGCGGACGCTGATCCTGAGGACTTCTGTCCTCAGGATCAAGGTTCGAAAGGAGCGTAAGGTATGGGATCGAAGAAGGGAGAGGCCTACGTCATAGGTCTGGACTACGGCACCGATTCTTGCCGCGCCGTCGTCGTGGATGCGGCGGACGGGAGCGAGGCGGGCGTCGGCGTGATGAACTACCCGCGCTGGGCCAAGGGGCAGTACTGCGATCCGGCGACGAACCGGTTCCGCCAACACCCCCTGGATTATGTCGAGTCCCTGGAAGGCGCCGTGAAAGGAGCGCTCGCCAAGGCCGGCAAGGGCGTCGCCGGGAAGGTGAAGGGCATCTCCATCGATACGACGGGATCCACTCCCTGCGCGGTGGACGCGGACGGCGTACCCCTCTCGCTCAAGAAGGAGTTCGCCGAGAATCCGAGCGCCATGTTCGTGCTCTGGAAGGACCATACCGCGGTCGCGGAGGCGGCCAAGGTCAATGAAATCGCGCGGACCTGGGGCGGCGTGGATTACACCAAATTCGAGGGCGGCGTCTATTCTTCCGAATGGTTCTGGGCCAAGATCATGCGCGTCCTGGCCGATGATAAAGCCGTCGCGAAGGCGGCCCACTCCTTCGTGGAGCACAGCGACTGGATGCCCGCCCTCCTCTGCGGGACCAAGGGCGTCGCCAATATCAAGCGGAGCCGCTGCGCCATGGGCCACAAGGCCATGTGGCACGCCGATTTCGGCGGCTATCCCGCCGACGAGTTCCTCGCCAAACTGGACAAGCGCCTCCCCGCGATCAAGGCGACCCTCGGGCAGGACACGTATACGAGCGACCAGGTCTTCGGCCGGCTCTCCGCCGAGTGGGCGCTCAAGTTGGGCTTGCCCGCCGGCATCGCCGTCGGCGTCGGCGCGTACGACGCCCACATGGGCGCGGTCGGCGGCGGCGCCAAGCCGGGTTGGATGGTCAAGGTCATGGGCACCTCCACCTGCGACATGATCGTCGGTCCCAAGGCAGCGGGGAAGGAGCAGCCGGTCCGCGGCATCTGCGGCCAGGTGGACGGTTCCATCGTCCCGAGCATGCTCGGCTACGAAGCGGGCCAGAGCGCCTTCGGCGACGTGTACGCCTGGTTCAAGAAGCTCCTCATGTGGCCGATGGATTCCCTGTTCGCCGAGGTGGACAGCGTGGGCGACGCCACCAAGGCCAAGCTCGCCGAGGCGGTGGGCAAGAAGCTCATCCCCGCCCTGGAGAAGGCCGCCGAGGGCATCGATCCCGCGGTTTCGGGCGTGGTCGCCCTGGACTGGCTCAACGGCCGGCGCACTCCCGACGCGAACCAAGCCCTCACCGGCGCCATCACGGGCCTCTCCCTCGGTTCGGACGCGCCGCGCGTGTTCCGCGCCCTGGTGGAAGGGACCGCCTTCGGCGCCCGCGCTATCGTGGAG
>JAEWSV010000071.1 GCA_023398155.1 Spirochaetota bacterium | reverse complement strand
GTCTGGCCCGTGGTGATCCAGACCGCCCTCTGGATCGCGCTGTACGCGCCCGGAGCCGCGGCTTCGGCGGGAGCCGCGGCTTCGGCGGGAGCCGCGGCTTCGGCGGGAGCCGCGGCTTCGGCGGGAGCCGCGGCTTCGGCGGGAGCCGAGAATAGCCTCTTCGGTTTCACCTTCGCCCAGATGGTCGCCTACACCGTGATCGCCCAGCTCGTTTCCCGCCTCGTGCGCACCGGCTTCGAGTACGAGATCAACGAGGATATCAAGGGCGGCGGCCTGGACCGCTACCTCGTGAAGCCCATGAACTACTTCGGTTTCCGGCTCTCGGCCTTCCTCGGCGACAAGGGCATCCAGGCGGCTTTCATGTCCTTGCTGCTCGCCGCGGCCGTGGCGGTCCTCGCCTTCGTCCTGGGCTTCCCCGTCGCGCTCGGCGCGGTCCTCGCCTTCGCCGTGAGCCTGCCGCTCGCCTTCATCCTCAATTTCCTCATCTTCTGGTGCGTCGGCATGGCGGGCTTCTGGCTCACGGACATCGGCTTCCTCTTCGAGGCTGTGCGCATCGTCATCATCTCCGCCGCGGGAGGCATCTTCCCCCTGGATGTCCTCGGCCCCGGTCCCGCCGCATTCCTGCGCCTCCTGCCCTTCAGGTTCACGATCCAGTTCCCGACCGAGCTCCTCGCGGGCAGGGTACAGCTCGCCGCCCTACCCGGAGCCTTCGCTCTAGCGGCCGTCTGGATCGCCGTCCTCGCCGTCGTCTCCCGTCTCCTCTGGAAGGCCGGAGTCCGCCGTTTCGCCGCCGTCGGCAGCTGAGGTACGCCATGCGTAATCTGCTCAAAGAAATAGCGAAACATCTCGCTCTCCACGCCCAGCTCGTGCGCATGAACCTCATGAGCCACCTGGAGTACCGCATCAACTTCGTGACGGGCCTCCTGATGGAGGCCGGCTACCTCATCGTGAAGCTCCTCTACGTCTTCGTGGTCTTCCGGAGCGGCGCCAAGGTGGCCGGTTTCAGCCCCGACGAGATCCTCGTCTTCATCGGCACCTTCGTGCTCGTGACCGGCTTCTACGCGGGCCTCTTCATGATGAACCTGTTCCAGCTCTCCGGCCTCGTGCGGGACGGGTCGTTCGACATGATCCTCACGAAGCCGGTCTCCACGCAATTCCTGGCCACCTTCCGCCGCTCGGACGTCGCGATTTTCCTCCTCGATTTCCTCGCGGGCCTCGTGATGGTGGTCATCGGCATCGCGCGGCTCGGCCTCGGCTTCGACCCCGTCCGCGTCCTGGGCTATGCCTTCTTCGTCGCCTCCGGCTCCGCGATGGCCTACGCCCTCTACCTCCTTCCCATGACCCTCGTCTTCCGGCTGACCAACGTCCAGGCGCTCGCGGGCCTCGCCGACTCCTTCTGGGACTTCAACAACGTGCCCATGGTGGTCTACAACCGCGTCGGCCAAGCCTTCGGCATCTTCCTCATTCCCGTCTTCATCATCACGAACTTTCCCGCCCTCTTCGCCCTCGGCCGGATGTCGCCGCTCTTCGCCCTCTGGGGCGCCCTCTCCCCGGTCCTCTTCACGGTCCTCGCGAGCCTGGCGTGGCGGGCCGGGATCCGCGGGTATACCAGCGCGAGCAGTTGACCCTTGGTCGCTATAGGGCTCCGCCTTTTTTTCTCTGTCGTTATTTTTATAGATATAATTTTATTGAAAAATTTCACAACCTGACGTATCCTAAAGGCGTTCGTCCCGGCATCGCGCCTCGCATCGGTTTTTGCCGCTCCGTTCCTGCACCTGGTGAAGGGAAAAGGAGGATCGATGCTCGAAATCGAAGCGTTGACGGCAGAAGAACGCGCGGGACTCGACGAGATCGTCGACCGGTGGTTCGATAGGGCGAGCGGCGCGGGCCGCCCGGGCGCCCTGCTCGGCATCCTGGAGGAAGCCCAGGAGCGCGAGCGCTGGCAGTACCTGAGCGAGGCGGCGCTCCGCCATATCGCCGCGCGGACGGGCACCCCGACTTCCCGGCTCTATTCCATCGTCACCTTTTATTCCTTCTTCAACCTCCGCCCCCAGGGCGAGCACTCCATCGTGGTCTGCCGCGGCACGGCCTGCCACACGCGGGGCTCCCGCGCTCTCTTGGCCGAGGCCGCCGCGCGCCTCGGAGCCGTGGGCTTCGACGTGGACGCCGACGCCTTCTTCACGACGGCCGACCGGCGCTTTACCGTACGCACCGTCGCCTGTTTCGGCCAGTGCGCCCTGGCGCCCGTCGTGGCGATCGACGGGGTCATCTACTCCCGGATAACCACCGCCAAGCTCACGTCCCTCATCGCGCACGTCGCCAAGGGAGGTCCGAAATGAAACGCATCGGAAGCGAAGCGGAACTCGCGGCCCTGCGCAAGAAGGCTCTTCCCTTGGTGGTGCCGACCATTCCGACCATCGCGGTGGGCCTCGGCACCTGCGGCATCGGTAACGGCGCCCAGGACGTGTTCGACGCGATCCGCGTGAAGCTGGAAGCGGCTGGCATCGACGTCTCAACCGACGGCGGCGTCGCGGCGGTCATCGGGGAAGGGAAAGCTCCCCCCGTCAGGCTCAAACGGACGGGTTGCTTCGGTTTCTGCGCCGAGGAGCCCCTCGTCACCGTAGCCCTGCCGGGCCTGCCGGCCCTCCTCTTCGGCGCGGCCAAGGCCCGGGACGCGGCGTCCTTCGTGCGCGCCGCCCTCGATCCGGCCGCGTTGGCCAAGCTCGCGCCCAAGGCTTTCGCGCGCATCGACGAATGGGATTTCATGGACGGCCGCGCGCGGTTCGCGGCGCCCGCCGTCGCGGCGACCGAGCCGTGGGCCTCGGTCCCTCGGTGGGACGAGACCCCCTTCTTCAAGGGCCAGAAGAAAATCGTGCTCCGGGATGCGGGGCTCATCGATCCTGAGAACATCGACGAGTATATCGCCGTCGGCGGGTACGCCGCCCTGCTCAAGGCCCTCACGGGCTTCACCCCGGAAAAGGTCGTCGCCGAGGTGAGCGCCTCCGGACTCCGGGGGCGCGGCGGCGCGGGGTTCCCGACCGGCCGCAAGTGGGAGCTGATGCGGCTCCGCGAAGCCGCGGAGAAGTGGGTGATCTGCAACGCCGACGAGGGGGATCCGGGCGCCTACATGAACCGGAACGAGATCGAGAGCGATCCCCATATGCTCCTTGAGGGCATGGCCATCGGCGCGTACGCCATGGGCGCCCGGCGGGGTTTCGTCTACGTGCGCGCGGAATACCCGCTCGCCGTAGCCCGGCTCACCCTGGCGATCGTCCAGGCCCGCGAGCGCGGACTTTTGGGCGAGCGGATCTTCGGAACGGACTTCTCCTTCGATCTGGAAATGGTGCAGGGCGCGGGAGCCTTCGTGTGCGGAGAGGAGACGGCGCTCATCGCCTCGGCGGAAGGCCGGGCCGGCCGCGCTTCTCCGCGGCCGCCGTTCCCCGCCCAGTCCGGATTCCGCGGGGCGCCGACGACCATCAACAACGTGGAGACCTGGACGAACGTACCCTGGATCATCACGCGGGGAGCGGACGCCTTCAAGGCGGTCGGCACCGTCCGCAGCGCGGGGACCAAGGTGTTCTCGCTCGTCGGCAAGGCCCGGAACACGGGGCTCGTGGAGCTGCCGCTCGGCACTCCCTTGGATTCCATCGTGTACGGCATGGGGGGCGGAGCCGGCAAACACAAGCGGGTACGCGCGGTGCAGACCGGCGGACCTTCGGGCGGGTGCGTGAGCGCCGACAAGCTGGGAGTCGCCGTCGACTACGAATCCCTCGCGGAGCTCGGCGCCATCATGGGATCGGGCGGCATGGTCGTGCTGGACGGGGAC
>JAEWSV010000037.1 GCA_023398155.1 Spirochaetota bacterium | reverse complement strand
GCGGTCCGCGAGGACGGCCCCTACGGCGCGCTCATCGCCACGCTGAAACGCCACCTGGACACGGTGCTCGTGGATGGAGTGTGCCTGGATCCCGACTCCAAGGGGTGGAAGCTATCTTCCACGAGCCGCAATACCTGGCTATCCAAGATCTTCCTGAATCAATACGTCGCCGAGGAGATCCTCGGCCTGAAGGGCGAACGGACCCAGCGCGACGCCGTACACGCTTCCTGGCAGCGCCACGGCAGCGCCGATTGGGCCGCGACCGACCAGGTAGACTCGTCCACCGGAAAGGATTTGGGTTCGCGCCTGTATCCGCGCCTCGTCACCGCGATCCTCTGGTTCAATCCCCCGACCCGGGGTTGAAGACCGTATCCCTCCTTCCGGGGCGCGGGCGATAGTCCGCGCCCCTCCTTTTTCTACCGCGCCGGCGCGCTCGCCCGGGAACGGAGAAAACGCTTGAAGTCTCCATCCCGGCGGGTTACGATCGAAGGATGACCTTCGGAATCCTTTCAGACCGACCCGGCACCAGCAGTTATCATAACGACATCCTCAAGGGCATCGAAGGTTACGGCCGATCGGCGGGCATAGACGTGCTTACCTTCTCTCTCGGCTGGCCAGGCTCCGACGATCCTACGGAGAAGGGGCGGGAAGCGCTCTTCGATATCCTGCGCGGGCCCGCGTGTAGCGGTTACGTACTCTACACGGCCTCCGTGGGAACGCTCATCGGCTGCGATGCCCTGTTCTCCAAGATACGGAGCTTGACCGATCGGCCGATCGTCAGCCTGACCGTACCCCGGGAAGGATTCCCGTCTGTGGTGATCGACAACAGGCCGGGCTTCACCGACCTCTGCCGGCACCTCATCGACGACCACGGATACCGCGATATCGTCTTCGTGTCCGGTAAGAAAGACAGCTACGACGCGCGCACCCGGCTCGGAATACTTACTGAGATTCTGGCGGAGGCCGGCATCGAATTAGGCGAGGACCGGATCTATTACGGGGATTTCTCCGCCCAATCGGGAGTTGACGCCGTCCGCCATTTCCTCGTGGAACGCGCTCTGCGTCCCCAAGCCATCGTTTGCGCCAACGATTATTCAGCGATCGGCGTATGGGAGGAGGCCAAACGGCTCGGCTTCCTCCTCCCCTGGGACATGGCCGTCACCGGGTTCGACAATATCGAAATCGGGCGCCATATCGAAATACCGTTCACGACCGTCAAGCAGCCGTTCTACCAACAAGGCTATACCGCGGCTCGGCTGCTTCACGAGGCGCTCCTCGGATACGCGATTCCCGCGGTGACCGCGATTCCGTCCACCCTCGTCTTGCGCGAATCGTGCGGATGCGGCAGGCGGCCTTCGGATCACGGAGCTTCGTCCGGCCACGATGCCTCGGCGCCGTCCGGCGCCGTCGCGCCGTCCGATGTCGTGGCGCCGTCCGGCGCCGTGGCCTTCCTCGATCTCCACGGCCGTCGCCTGGACGAGGCTTTCCTCAGATTCGTGGAAGGAAAACCCGGCGACCCCCTGATCCGCTCTTGGCAAGCCTTCGTGAACGAAGCGCAGGTCGCCGAAATGCGGGAGGACGATATCCTCCGTTTCTTCGACCGCAAGGCCGAGGACTTCAACGCCGGGAACCTGAGCGAGGAAGCGCGGCAGGAACTCGTCAGGAACCTGCTCCGGATGCAACGCATCCTGACCGACTACTACAAGGAAGCGGAGGTTTTCGAAAAGGTCATCAAGGGGGGAACCCTGAAGACGATGATCGAAGGGATCGAGAACTTTACCCAACGGCTCATCACCGCCCAGGATATCCGGTCCCAGGCGGATCTTTTACGCGCCGTCTTCGCCTCCCTCGACGTCAAGAACGCGTGGATCAGCCTTTATTCGGATCCCGACCGACCCTTCGAAAAACCCTTGCGTTCCGCCTTCCGCATGACCGACGGCGAGCTCAGGCTGCCGCTGCCCGCCGCGGAGGAATTCCCGTCTCTCGAGGTGATCCCCGCGGAGCCCTCCGACGCCCCCTGGCGCTCCCTACTCGTGGAAGCCCTGTACGAGGGAGACGACAACCTCGGGCTTTTGGTGCTCGACAACCTCATGTGGGATTCCTATACCAACGAGATGCTCCGCAGACGCCTCTGTACGGCTCTCAGGGCCATCGATATCACCCGGCATCTATCCGAAACGAACGTAAATCTCCAGAAGGAGATCGAGGGCAGGCGCGCATCGGAAGCCAAGCTGAGCGAATTGACGGAAGAGCTCAAGAAGCTTTCGATCAAGGACGAGCTCACCGGCCTGCTCAACCGCCGGGGGTTCCTCACCCTCGGCGAGCGTCAGATCAAGCATTACCTCAGGGAAAAATCGGACTACCTCGTCCTCTTCGCCGATATGGACGGCCTCAAGACGATCAACGATACCTGGGGCCACCAGGTGGGGGACGACGCCATCCGGACGGCGGCCCGTATCTTGGAGGCTTCCTGCAGGGACGCAGACCTCGTCGCGCGCCTCGGCGGGGACGAGTTCACCGTCCTTCTCGGATCGGCGGGTCCCCAGCACGCGGCTTTGATTAAGACTCGGATCGAACATGCCGCGCGCGACTTGTCCAGCGACGGCGGCGCGGAGTACCGCGTCAGCCTCAGCCTGGGCTTCGTGGCCGCGAGCGAGTACCCCGGTTCCGATCTCCGGGAACTGATGGACTATGCCGACCGTAAGCTGTACGCGGTGAAGAAAGAGAAACGGAGAGGGGGAGCCTGATGGGAGACGAGCTTTCCGCGCGGCGCGCCGGACGATTCCGGAATCCCATCCTCGGCGGTTTCTATCCCGACCCCTCGATCTGTAGGGTAGGCGGGGATTTCTATCTCGTCAATTCGAGTTTCGCCTATTTCCCCGGCATCCCCATCCACCATAGCCGGGATCTCGTCCGCTGGGAGACGATCGGCCATGCCTTGGACAGGCCGAGCCAGCTCGATCTGGACGGGGCGGGCCATTCGCGCGGGCTCTTCGCGCCGACCATCCGTCACCACGCGGGGATCTTCTACATCGTCTGCACGAACGTGGACGCGGGCGGCACCTTCATCGTAACCGCCAGCGATCCGGGAGGACCCTGGTCGGAGCCGGTCTGGCTCCGCGACGCTCCGGGCATCGACCCGTCCCTTTTCTTCGACGACGACGGCCGCTGCTGGTACTGCGGTACCCGCCCCGCGGCCGAAGGCGAGCGTTATCCGGGGAACTGGGAGGTGTGGCTCCGCGAATTGGACCTGCGGACGCTCGCGTTGGTCGGCGAGGCGCGCGGCATTTGGCGGGGGGCGCTCCGGGACTGCATCTGGCCTGAGGGGCCGCATATCTACAAGGTGGACGGCCGCTACTACCTCCTCATCGCGGAGGGCGGCACGGGGCTGGATCACGCGGTTTCCGTGGCCCGGAGCGAGAGCCTCGCGGGACCGTGGATCGGCAAGAGCGGGAATCCCATCCTGACGCACCGACACCTCGGGAGCGGAGCTCCGGTCATCAACGTCGGCCACGGTGACCTCGTGGACGACGGCGTCGGCGGCTGGTGGATGGTCCTGTTGGCCTCGCGGCCCGCAGGCGGACTCTTCTGCGATCTCGGCCGCGAGACGTTCCTGGTGCCGGTGGCCTGGGAAGACGGCTGGCCGGTCGCGAGCCCCGGTACCGGGAAGGTCGAAGACGAGTACGCCGCTCCGGACCTCCCGGCGTGGGAAGTCCGCGGAGAGGAACCCTGCGACCATTTTGAGGATACGCGGCTCGGCCCGGAATGGATCGGCTTACGGACGCCGCGGGAGGACTTCTATAGCCTGACCGCTCGGCCCGGTTTCCTCCGCCTGCGCCTGCTTAAGCCGACGCTCCGGGAGAACGCTGCGGCGGGCTTCATCGGCCGCCGGCTCCGCCACCTGGATTGGCGGGCGCGGGTCGCCGTGGAATTTAAGCCGGCCGCGCCCGGCGAGACCGCGGGCCTCGCGCTCATCCAGAGCGACGCGTTCCAGTACCGCCTGGAGATCGCCCTCGGCGCGACGGGATCCGTGGTCCGGCTCGTTGTGGCCGAAGGCGGGGCCGACCGGGTGATCGCGGAGCGGCCCCTCGCGGGCGGCCGGGCGGTGCTCGTCGCGGAAGGGCGGGGCCAGGACCTCCGCTTTTCCTGCGGAGAGACGCCCCGCACGACCGCGACGCTCGCGGACGGCGTGGACGGCCGCGTGCTCAGCACCGAGCGGGCGGGCGGTTTCGTGGGCACCGTGATCGGCGTTTTCGCCTCAGGCGGCGGCTTCGCCTCAGGCGGCGGCCGCGCTTCGGACAACCATGCGGACTTCGACTGGTTCGAGTACGGGCCGCTGTAGCTTCCCTTAGCCGCTCCGCTCCGCTTCCGCCGCGAGTACCGCGGCCGCCGCCGCTCCGTCGGAGAGGCCGAGTTCGTACAGCGCGCGCAGTTTGGCGACGTCCTTTTCGGTGCGCGAGATGCCGAGGTCGCGCGAAGGCCGGATGACGAAGGCGCGAGATGCGGCCTCTTCCGCCTCCACGAACTGGAGCTGCTCGTTGTATCTCCGGACGCGGGTCTTGAGCGCCTCTATCAGACGCGGCCAAGGGCGATAGAAAAGGTTCGGCGCCAGTGCCGCTTCTTCGGTCTTCCGGTACCCCGCCGGTCGGGTAAGGACCACGACGTTGCGCGCGTATCCTTCCGCTATGGCCTTCTTGAGCGGTATGGCGTCGGTTATGGCGCCGTCCAGAAGCCAGCGGTTGTCAAAGGCCACGGGCCTGGAAAGGTAGGGAAGGGACGCGGAGGCTTTGAGGACGGTGAGGTTCTCGCCGTCCTTATCGTAATAGACCGCTTCGCCCTTCACGCAATCGGTGCAAACCGTGATGAACCGGGTCGGCGACATTTCGAAAGTCCGGAAGTCGAAGGGGACGAGCCGGTGCGGTATTTCCCCATAGATGAAATCCATGCCGAAGAGGCAGCCCGTCCGCAGGAAGTTACCCCAAGATAGGTAGCGTTTGTCGTTTCTGAATCGTTCAATGATTTCCAGGTTGCGCCCGCGCTGCTCCGATACGAAGGAACAGCCGATGCTCGACCCCGCGGACACCCCGATCAGGTACGGAAAGCGCAGGGAAGCGTCTAGGAAGGCGTCCAGCACCCCCGCGGTGTATTGGCCGCGGAGACCGCCGCCTTCCAGTACTAAGCCCCTATCGAGCATGCCGTCCTCCTCAATCTTTCGCCGACTAATATAAAAGATCGGCCCGGTCCGCTACAATCGCCCCGAGGCGATGAGCGCGAGGAGGACCCATGACCGTCTACGAAGGAACCATCGTGACCTGCGACGCCGAAGGGAGCGTCGCCCGCTATCTCGTAGAGGACCGGGGGAGGATCGCGTTCGTCGGGGAGCGTCTCCCGGAGGCTTACGCCTCTGCGGAACGGATAACCCTAGGAGAGGGAGCCCTTTGCCCCGCCTTCTCGGATACCCACATCCACTTCATGTCGCACGCCCTCTTCCGCTCAGGCTTGGACGTGCGTTCCGCGCCCGATATACCCGCGCTCGCGGACCTCGTGCGCGGCTACGCCGAGAATA
This sequence comes from Spirochaetota bacterium, assembly GCA_023398155.1. Lineage (GTDB taxonomy): Bacteria > Spirochaetota > Spirochaetia > Treponematales > Breznakiellaceae > JAEXTK01. The sequence continues at coordinate 3,158 of JAEWSV010000037.1, read as the reverse complement.
GCCGCTCGCGCGTCATCCTCGGCTTCGGGGCCTCCGCGTACGGCGTCGCGGAACGGCGCCTGGTCGTCCGCGGCGACCTTGACGCGGCCGCTCCCGGTCGGCCGGTCTTCCTCGTGAAGTACGACGGCCACGCCGCGATCGCGAGCAGCGCCCTCCTCGACCTGCTACCCGCCGCCGTCAAAGCCCAACGCGGCTACGACGCCGATTCGGGACTCCTCACTCAGGACGCTTTCTTCCGCGCCACGGATTTCGTCACCGCCTCGGTCTCGCTGCCCGCGACCCTAACCGGCATGCTCCGCGCGGCGGACGGACTCGCGGAGGCGGGCATCGGCCTGATCCATTCGGCGGCGGGAGTCGGCTTTCCCGGTGACCTTGACGTCACGCTCGAAAGCCTCTTCGGCCGCGGCCTCAGGAACGCGCTTCCCTACCGCATCTTCTTCCAGACCATGGATGTGGAGAAGGCGAGGAAGCGTAAACTTAACCGCATCGGCGGTTGCTTCGCGACGGCTCTGGACGGTTGCTTCGGCTCCGTCGACGCGGCGCTCCACGCCCCGTACGAGGGAGACGAGGCGAACGCGGGCGTGCTCTACTATCCTGACGAGGCGGTGGCCGGGTTCGCGAAGCGGGCAAACCGGGCGGGTCTCCAGATAGAGATGCACGCCATCGGGGACCGAGCCTTCGACCAGGCCGTTGGCGCCCTCGCGGCGGCGCTGGAGGATTTTCCGCGGCAGGACCATCGCCACGTGATCATCCACGCCTGCCTCCCCACCGAGCGGGGCCTGGAGACCTGCGCCCGCCTCGGCATCGGCCTGGCCGTCCAACCAGCGTTCATCCACTGGAAAGAGGAACCCCTCGAATACCTGGAATCGATACTCGGCGACCGGGCCCGCCGCCTATCCCCGCTCAAGACCATGGCCCGCATGGGGATCCGCCTGACCGGAGGGTCGGACGCCCCCTGCACCCGGCCCGATCCGATCGAGGGAATCTGGGCCGCCTGCAACCACTACGCGCCGGGCGAGTCATTGGATATCCAGGAAGCCCTGAACCTCTATACGCGGAACGCCGCCTGGTCGAGTTTCGACGACGCCGAGCGCGGCAGCCTGGAGGCCGGCAAGGTCGCCGACATGGTCCTCCTGGACCGGAATCCGCTCGCGACCGATAAGCGGGATCTCCGCTCCATCGAGGTCCGCGGCCTTCTCCTCTCCGGCCGGCCGTACCGGCCGGGCCAAGGCCGGGCCGAGCTCCTATTCCGCGGCCTCCTCCCGCGCCGCGGTATTTAAGCCTGCGGGGCGGCGACGCGCGGCCGCGCGGTCCGGGGCGCCGATGCGGGGCTCAGAGGGCGAACGCGAAACCGAGCCTGACCAGCAGGGGATCGATGGCATAGGTTTCCGCGTAGCGGACGGTTAGGAAGGGGAGGGCGGCTTCGTCTTCCAGGCCGCGGCGGCCGTAGCGGCCGCCGGCTTCCATGAAGACGGCGAGGCGGCCGACCAAGCGGAAGCTCCCGCCGGCGACGGCCGCGGCGAAGGGGCAGAGGAAGCGGTCGTAACCGGTATCGATGCGGGCGAGGCCCGCCTCGGCTCCGATCCATGCGGTCCAGCGCCCGTAGCCGAGGATCCGCCGGCGGAGGACGAGCGCGGCCGCTAGATCGTCCCAACGGAAATCGGCCGCCTCGTAACCGAGGCCCGCTCGGAGGCCGACGGTGAGGCGGCCTCCCGCGCCGACGAGGAAGCCAGCGGCCGCGGCTCCGTCGGTCCCCGCCGAAAGTTCGACGCCGCCGCGGGTACGGTGCTTCGCCGGCGCGCTTTCAGCTGCGGCCGGGGCCGCCGAGTCCCCCGCGGCGGCCGCCTGCCCGTCCGCCCGGGCCGCGCAGGGGACGGCGAGCAGGAAAGCGGCCGCCGCTCCGAGCGCGCCGGACCGCGCCGCGCGGATCATGGCGCCGTTCATCGCGCTACTTCCGCGCGTATGGAAGCCACGATGCGGAGGGCCGACGTGAGCTCGGACGTATCCGCGGCGACTTCCCCGTCCGAACCGTCAGGACTCCCGTGGCCCACGAGGACGAAATCGAAGCGGTCGGCGCCGGAATCCAGGTCCACGAGGGAGCGGTAGAGGAGGGAGGGCTGGCCGCTGCCACCGCCGCCGCCCGAATATCCGCGTTCGCCGCGCTCCGCGTCTTCGGGATAGGCCTCGTTCCAATCCGTCGAATGGTTGAATTCCGCCCACATGAAGAATCGCCGCTCGGACGCCCCCTCCAGGGGGTCGAGGGCGACGGCAAAGGATCCGCGCGGCGTCGCCCCCGAGACGGCGTCCGCGATGTCGGTACTGCCCGTCGCCCGGTGCTTCCAGACGGGAAGCGCTTCTTTGCGCGTATTTCCTCCGCTGAAGGCCCAATTTCCCGTTGCGACCTTGCGCGTGGCGAAGATCGTCCCCGCGAACTTTCTGTCCTCCCGCTCGACCCAGACGGCGAACTGGGGCGGATTCTTCTGGAATGCGCTATACCGGTGGAGCCATTCCTCACCGCCGTCCACCGCCACGAGGATTTCGCCCCGCCGCGCCCTCACCTCCTCCGTCGCGCAGGAGAGGAGATGCGCGCAGACCGCGAGGATCGCGATGGCCGCGAGATGCGCCGTTCGGCTCCGTTTGCGGAAGGGCTTTGTCCCCTTCGTTCGTTTCGACATGAAAACCTCCTTGTAACCATAAGGTAACATATAATGAAAAGTACCGCCCCGCTTCCGCCCTGCGGCGCGGAAAGCCGCGCGCGGTCTACGGCTCCCGCGGCTATAGAAGGATCAGTGCATCGATGAGGGAATCCAGGGAAGCGAGGATGCGCGCCCATCCGGAGTCGGTGGCGATATCCACGCCGTTGAAGACGGCGGCCCGGTCGGCCAGGAGGGCGAGGTAGTAAATACCCGAGACCGCTATGGCCGAAAGCGGCTCGAAGTCGGTCCGCCCGCCGAGCGCCGCGGCGACTGCTGCGGCGATCTCGGCGCCGCGCTTCTCCAGGCGGGCCATGACCGAGGCCGCGGCCGCGTCCTCCTCGGCGAGGAACCAGCGGAGAATTTCCCGCGAGACGCGGTCGTTTCGGAGCTCGGCGGCCTGCGCCCGGATGAGGTCCTTGAGGATCGCAGCGATCGCCGGCCGGTTTCCGCCCGCCGATGCGA
>JAEWSV010000503.1 GCA_023398155.1 Spirochaetota bacterium | reverse complement strand
TCTCCCGGCCGCTTCGGCGATGAAGGCGGAGGCCCACCGGATCGCCGCTATTACGAAGACCAGAACGCCGCCGAGTACGATGAGGAGATGGAAGGCCGCGCCGCCGTACCAGGGGACCTTAAGTAAGTCGGTCTCGCCGCGGGTATGGAGGTAGACGCGGCCGGCCTTCTCCTCTAGGACGAAGCGATCGCCGCGGTCCGTCGCGCATACGAGAAGTCCAGGCTCCGCTTCCCGATACCGTTTCGCCGAGCCCGAAGCCGCGATCACGACCTCGTCGGCGGCGACGGAAACACGCACCGGAGAGAGGAGCGAGAAAACCTTCTCGAAGGTCGTGAAATTGGATCTCGTCGGGTAGTACTCCCCCGCGTAGAGCGAAGCGCGCTCGGAAAAATCCGCAGCGCGCTCGGGCGGTCCGTCGGCCGCGGGATAATAACGCGAGGCGAAAGCGGACGCGGCGGCCTCGGCCAGGTCGGCGCCTCCCGCCGAGTTCGTAGCGATGAAGAGACCGGCGCGCTCTTCCGGGATCAGGAATAACCCCGCGTGGAAGAGGAAGGTATCCCCGCAGTGGAAAAGCGTTCGGCGGCTCCCCTCGACCCGTTCGAAGAATCCGTGGGCCATCCCCGGGATGCGCGGATCCGCCGCATGGGAACGGCGCAGCATCCGGCCGGCGGTATCCGGCTCCAAGATCCTTCCGGTCCGATTCCGTCCGCCCTCGAGGTGCGCGATCATGAACGCGCCCATATCCGATGCCGACGCGCTCGCCGCCCCGGCCGGATAGGGGATCACGTATTCGAATGTCCCCTTCGCGAACGCGCCGTCCACGTAGTTGTACGAGGCCGAAAGCGCCGACGGCCACTCGGCCGAAAGCGCCGGCGGCGGCTCGGCCGAAAGAGCCCGCGGAGGCTCGGAGGAACGCCCTTCGGCGGCGGGACTTCCGGCGGCGGGACTTCCGGCGGCGGGCGGCTGCACGAAGGTGGCGGTCTTCATGCCGAGGGGGGAGAAGATATGCCGCTCCGCGTATACGTGGAAGGGAAGCCCCGACGCGCGCTCCACGATATAGGCGGCTAAAGCGGCCCCGAAATTGGAATAGGCGCGCACGTCCCCCGGCGGATAGACCAGCGCCGGCGGATCGTCGGTGAGGTAGGCCTTGAGGTCCGGGATAGGGGCCGCATCCAAGGCGAACAAGCCCATGACCTTATCCTCGAAGCCGGCCGTATGGGACATCAGGTGCGCGAGGGTGATCGGCTCCTCGTACGGCGAGGGAAGATCGAAATCGAGGTAGGTACGGATGTCCGCGTCCAGGGACAGGCGGCCCGCTTCCTCCAGCTGCATCACGGCGGTCCACACGAACAGTTTGGAGATGGAGCCGACGCGGAAGAGGGTCCCCTCCGGATCGACCGGGGCGCCGGCTTCCCTATCGGCGTAGCCGTAGCCCTTGGAAAAGATGATTCGGCCATCCTTGACGACGACCGCCGCAGCCCCGGCCACGCGCTTTTCTTCCATCCGCGCGGCCATGAAGCCGTCCATGAAAGCTTCCAGACCCGCGCCGTCCGCGAGTACCGGGCGGACGGCCGATGCGCTTTCCGCCGCGGACGCGGGGGCGGCCAAGGCCGAGGCGAGGGCGATCAGGCAGAGCGACCGTCTCAGCGAGAAGCCGAAACCGCGCGGCCTCATTTCCGGCCTCCCCGGGCCGCCTTCGCCGCGGGACGGTCCGCCCCCTCAGGCGACGCGTACCCCGAGGACTGCGGAGTGGCCCCGCCATCCGGACGAAGCGCGCGGAGCCGCCCCTCCCGGTGGAGCCGTTCCAGGATCGACCTCTGGGCGATAAGGGCGAACGGGTTCCTCTCCATGAACGGATTCGCGTTCATGACGAGCAGGGAGGCGAACCCCTCATCCGGATAGAGGAGCATGAAGGCGCTCGCGCCCGGATCGGAACCGGTATGCCCGATCGCGTTCAGGAAGATCCAATCCATGTGGACCCAGAGGAGACCCATCGCCCGTTCTCCGAGGTCGTCGGACTCTCCGTATTCGCCGAACATCGTTTCGATGGTACGGGGCTCCAGTACGTCGGTTCGGGACCGGCCCTTCGACAGGAAGAAGGACGCGAATTTCGCGAGATCCCCCACGGTCGTCTTGAGCGAGCCCGCCGGATAATCGGGGTATCCGTAGAGGGGCGCGGGAGAGCCGGAGACGAAAGGAAACGCGATTTCCGGTTCGCCGTCCGGGATTTCGGCGCACAAGAAGAAGCTCCGCTCCATGCCGAGCGGGCGGAAGATACGGTCGCGGCAATAGGTCGAAAATTTCTTCCCCGATAGGCGCTCCACGAGGTAGGCCAGGAGGGCCGTTCCGTAGTTCGAGTACTCGAAGCGGCCGCCCGGAGCCTCCCGGAGGTAGTTGGCCTCATCGTAAAAAGCGCCGTCCGGCGCGAGGTAGGCCCTCAGGAAGGAGCCGAGGTCCCAGGAGGAATCGCCGCCGCCCGCATCGATGGTGTACATGCCCGTGTACAGAGGCTCCCGATCAGCGATCGAGGAACGATGCGTCATCAGTTGCCGAAACGAGACGGCCGCAGCCGGATGATGAGGATTACGCACCGGGAAATCCAAGTAGCCGGCGATATCGTCATCCAGGCCGAAGCGGCCTTCCTCCCAAAGCTGCATGGCCGCTGCGGCGACGACCGTTTTTGAGACCGAGGCGATCATGAAGAGGGTATCCGCGGTCACGGGGAGCGTCCCGTCGCGGGTCCCGTAGTAGCCCTCCCAGACGAGGCCATCGGCGCGCGCGATTCCCGCGGCTAAACCGGGCGCGCCGACGGAGTCCAAGCGCGATTCCAAATAGCGGTCCAGGTCCTCCGCCTCGGTTCCCCTGAAGACGCCGGATTCGCCGAGCGCGACCACGAGGAGGACGGCCGCTCCGAAGATCGACGCCGAGACGGCCAGCGTCGCGCGTTTCATCGCTTCGCCTCCATTGCCGCGATCCGCTCCTCGGCTTCGGCCGCCTCCGGCGAACCCGGCGAGACGGCGCGGCACTCCTCGAAGGCTGCGCGCGCATCGTTCCGCTTGCGCATCCGGAGGAGGTACAGCCCCTTGTAGAGCAGGAATACGCCCCGGTCCTTCGCCTCAAGACGATCCGCGCGCGCTTCGATCCAGAGGAGATCCTCCTTCATTACCTTGTCCCGGTTGAAGGGCGACGACGAGCTGAGGTCGTAGCTGTTCGCGAGCCTGATGAAGCGGATTTCGGCCACGTCCGGCGCGGCCTGCGCCGCCTCGTCCATGAGCGACGCGCCCTCCTTGAGGAGGGACATCGCCTTGATGAGCCTATTCTTTTCCGCGTACGCGCCGGCCTCCATAGTACGGAGGCAGCCGTAATAGGCCTTCGCCAGGGGCAGGCTCTCCGCGAGCGGGCCGAGGCTTTCTTTCGCTTTTTCGAGGTAGCCGGGATCTTCCTGCGCCAGCGCGTAATACTCCAACCCTTCCCGCAAACGGTCCTCGGGGGAAAGGGCTGCGGCCGCGCCGCATACGCAGGCGGCGAAAACGAGTACGGAAACGAATCGGTTCATCGGCGTTGCTCCTTCGGGGTCCTGCGACCCTACGGGAACAAGCGATACCATGAAGGGGCGGCCGATGATCCCGGATTCGGGAATCCGGAATTCCTCCTTCGCGATTGTGGAAGGGCCGGCGGGCGGGAGTTACCGCCCGAGGAATGCGGGCG
>JAEWSV010000620.1 GCA_023398155.1 Spirochaetota bacterium | reverse complement strand
GCCGTACTCAAGGCCGACGTCGTTCCCGGCTACGTTTTCTCCGTACTGGATTGGGTGGAGCCGACTGTCGGATCGAAAGTATTCGCGATCGGATCCCCGGGAGGCCTCGAGAAGACGGTGACGGCCGGAATCGTTTCGGCCGCAGGGCGGCGGTTCCTTCAGATCGGCGACGTGGTCCAGATCGACGCCGCGGTCAACCACGGGAATTCGGGCGGTCCCGTCGTGGACGAGGAAGGACGGCTTTCCGGCGTGGTCTTCGCCGGTATCGAGCAGTTCGAGGGGCTCAACTTCGCCGTTCCGTCGGCGCGCCTCGCCGCCGCGCTTCCCTCAATGCTGCGCGGAGGCAAGGCCGAACGCCCGTGGCTCGGCCTCGCGCTTTCCGAAGAGCGGGACGGCATCCAGATCGTCTACGTGGCGCCGGGCACTCCGGCCTCCGACCAGCTCCTCGCGGAAAGCGTGAACCTCGTCGCCCTCGGCGACCTCGAGGTCGCGGTGCGGAGCGGCGTGGGGATCACGGCGCTCCAGGATGCCTTGTATTCCCGTGAACCCGGCGAACTCGTCGCGGTGCGCACCTCGGACGGAGAACGTAGGATACTGGCTACTTCGGCCCGTCCGCCGCTCCCCCTCGTGGCCGCCGCTAAGGTGGATACCCGCGAGCGGGTAGTCGCGCCGCTGTTCGGCCTCATCCTCACCCCGGGAGGAAATCCCTCCTCCTACTCGGTGAAACGGGTCCTGCGCGGATCGGTGGCGGACGAGGCCGGATTATCGGAGAACGATCCTATATCCATCCGGAGGTTCCGCATCGATGAAGAGTCCGGGATCGCCGCGATAGAAGTATCGGTGAAGAAGCGCCGCATGGGGTATCTCGAAACGACCATGAGCCTCCCGGCCTTGCTCGACTCTCCCGATACCCTTTGACTTCTTCCCTGTTGCGTTCGCTCGCTTCGGAGCTATACTAGTTGCGAGGAGCCCATGGCAACATCGCCCGTTTCCGTCAAGGTCATAACATGGGAAGGCCACCCCTCCGTTGAGAAGGCGGCGGCTCTGAAGAAAGAACTCTCGGCCGCATTCGAGGAAGCCGCTCAAGTCGTGGTGAGCGTTTCCATGCTCGAAAGCGTGGATCTGTCCGTTATACAGCTGCTCAAGGCCGCCGCGGCGGAGGCCGTTTTGCGCGGGAAGGCCTTCCATCTGACCGGCACGATCAGGAGCGAGTTGTCCCGGGTTCTCCTGGTTTCAGGTTTCGTGCAAAATCCTACGGAAAATGCCCGCGAGATCGAATCGGAGCTCTTCGGTACCTCTCCGGCAACGAAGGAGAGTTGAACCATGATAGAAAAATTCAAAGAGGCCTTTCGAGAAGAAGCCGCGGAACTGCTGAACAACCTGGAATCGACCCTGCTCGAATTGGAGGGAGATCCCCGGAACAGCGAAACCGTCTCCGCGGTATTCCGCACCATGCATACGATCAAGGGATCCTCGGCCATGTTCGGCTTCGACGAAATCTCGCGCTTCACCCACGAGGTCGAGTCGATCATGGACCTCCTCCGCGAAGGCGCCTTCATCGCCGATCGCCGCCTCATAGATCTGACGCTTCAGGCCCGCGACCTCATCAGCGCCATGCTCAACGCCCCCGATTCGGCGCACAGAGGCATCGCGGAAAATCTCGTCCGTCAATTCAAGGAACATTCCGATGCGCGGATCGCGGCCAAGAAAGCCGAAAGCGCCGAGGAATCCGAGCTTCCCCCGCAGGCACCGGCCGAAGAGACGGAAGGCGAACCGGAAACGGCCGAGCCGAACGGAAAAGGGACGCCGGTTTCCGCTTCGGATGCGCAGCCGCCGAGCGAAACGTTCCGTATCAGGTTCGTTCCCGCGAGCGACGTATTCCTCAACGGGACGCGGCCGCTCCTTTTGCTGGACGAATTGCGCTCGCTCGGCGAGGCTTCGGTAGTGCCGCTCGCCGACCTGATCCCGCCGCTTTCCGAAATCGATCCGGAAAAATGTTATGTCGGCTGGGAGATAACCCTCACCACCTCGGCGGGGGAAGACGCGATCCGCGACGTCTTCATATTCGTGGAAGGAACGTGCGAACTCATAGTGGAGCGCGTCGCGACGGAACGGAGCGCCCCCGAGATCGAGGTCAAGCGGATCGGGGAGATCCTCGTCTCCCGAGGGGTGACCACGAGCGAAAAGATCCAGGACGTCGAGGGCGGTCGGAAGCGGATCGGTGAGCTCTTGGTCGAGGAGAAGGTGGCGACGCCCGCGGAGATACAGAGCGCCCTCGCCGAACAGGAGCACCTCAAGAGGCTCAAGGAAAAGCAGGACCTCGGAACCTCTAGCATCCGCGTCGCGAGCGAAAAGCTCGACGCGCTCGTGGATCTCGTGGGCGAACTCGTGACCCTACAGGCCCGGCTCTCGCAGACGGGCGCCGAGCTCCACGACGGGGGCCTGTCCCTCATCGCCGAACAGTTCGAGCGCCTCGTCTCCCAGCTCCGCGACAATACCATGAGCATCAGGATGCTCCCCATCGGTTCGACCTTCAGCCGCTTCCGACGCGTGGTGCGCGATCTCTCGACAGAGCTCGGTAAGGAAATCGAACTCGTCACCGACGGCGCGGAGACCGAACTCGACAAGACCGTCATAGAACGGCTCAACGATCCCCTCGTCCATATCATCCGCAACTGCGTGGATCACGGGATCGAGTTGCCCGAAGTCCGCCTGGCCGCCGGCAAGACTCGCGGCGGATCCGTATCGCTCGCCGCCATGCACTCGGGAGCTTACGTGCTCATCTCCGTGGCCGACGACGGCGGCGGCCTGGATACCGACCGCATCTACGCGAAAGCTGTCGAACGGGGTATCGTTCCGCAGGGGGCGACGCTCAGCGAGCAGGAACTCTTCCAGCTCATCTTCGCGCCCGGTTTCTCCACGGCGAAGGTGGTGACGAGCGTCTCCGGCCGCGGCGTCGGCATGGATGTGGTGAAGCGCGAGATCGACTCGCTCGGCGGTTCGGTCTACGTGGAATCCAAGCGCGGAGTAGGGACGAAGGTTACGCTCAAGATCCCGCTCACCCTGGCCATCATCGAAGGACTGCTCGTTCGCGTCGAAGGCGAGCACTACGTCGTGCCGCTCTCGTCGGTGGACGGCTGCCTCGAGATACAACGGTCCGAACGCTTGGTGTCCAAGGACGGCAGGAAGCTCTTGACCTATCGGAATGAGCTGTTACCCTACGTGGGCTTGCGCGACCTCTTCGATGTCGACGGCGCTCCTCCCGACATCGAGCAGATCGTGGTGATCAACGCCGACGAAGGTAGGGTCGGTTTCGTGGTGGATCAAGTGGTGGGAGATTACCAGACCGTCATCAAGCCGCTCGGGCGCATGTTCAAGAGCGCCGAAGGCCTTTCCGGAGCCACCATCCTCGGCGACGGGACCGTCGCGCTCATCGTCGACGTCAACCGGCTCGCGGCTTCGGCCCAGCGCGAGGAGGCCATGAGCCTCAAGCTGGATAGAAGAGCCCATGGATGAGAGGGACCGTCCCGCGCTCGGGGGCTTTCCGTCGCCGATGACCGATACCGATTTCGAGCGACTCAGCTCGTTCATAGAGCGCGAGCTCGGCATCAAGATGCCTGCCGTGAAGCGGGTGATGCTGGAGAGCCGCCTGTCGCGGCGGCTTCGTCTCCACAAGTTCGCCACGTATGCCCAATACGTAGATTACGTTTTTTCCGATGAAGGCGAGCGATCGGAACTCATCCATATGATCGATGCGGTCACCACTAACAAGACCGACTTCTTCCGCGAAGCCGACCATTTCGATTTCCTGCTCAACGATCTGCTTCCGGGGACGGCGACGACGGCCGCGGATCCGTTCCGCGTATGGTCCGCGGGATGTTCCACCGGCGAGGAGCCGTATACCATCGCGATGGTGATGGAGGAGCACCGCAGGGGCGACTCTTCGTTCAATTACCGTATCCTCGCGACCGACATCTCCACGAAGGTCCTCGCCAAGGCGATGGACGCCGTCTACGAAGAAGAGAAGGTCGAGCCGGTACCTCTCGACTATAAGAAGCGGTATCTCATGAAAAGCAAGGATCCGACGAAAAAGATCATCCGCGTGAAGCCGGAGTTGCGCGCCCGGATAGAGTTCCGTCGGCTTAACTTCATGGATGACGATTTCGGTATCCGCGAACGATTCGACGTCATCTTCTGCAGGAACGTCATCATCTATTTTGACCGGGCGACCCAAGAACGGCTGATCAGGAAATTCCGGGACCTGCTCAAAAATGATGGAGTGCTGTTCCTCGGCCATTCGGAGACGATGACGGGGATGAGCATACCGTTCCGAACCCTCGCGCCCACGGTCTATAAGAAGGAATAGGGGGAGCCATGGCACGCGAAAAAATCCGGGTCATGTTGGTGGATGATTCCGCCGTTGTCCGGCAGACGCTCAAAGAGGTTCTAGAAAGCGACGGCTCGATAGAAGTTACCGCGGTAGCTCCCGATCCCCTGTTCGCGCTCAAGAAATTGGAGACGGGACGGCCGGACGTCATAGTGAGCGACGTGGAGATGCCGCGCATGGACGGCCTCACCTTCCTCAAAGCGATCATGGCCGGCAGCGATCCCATCCCGGTCGTCATCTGTTCTTCCAAGACCGAAGACGGCAGCGAGAACGCGCTCAAAGCCCTCGAATACGGAGCCGTGGATATCATCCAGAAGCCGAAGATCGGCACCAAGCAGTTCCTCGAGGAATCGAAGGTCGCCATTTGCGATGTGGTGAAGGCCGCCTGCAACGCCCGCCTCCGCCAGCTCCCGCAGCGCATCCAGCTCCAAACCCGGGAGGTGGCGCCGAAATTGACGGCCGACGTCATACTTCCGAAAGCCGGCGATCGCGCGACCTTCATCGAGACGACCGAACGGGTGGTAGTGGTCGGCGCCTCCACGGGCGGCACCGAGGCCCTCAGGGAATACCTGGAAGCCCTGCCCTTGGACGCCCCGGGAATGGTGATCGTCCAGCATATGCCCGAGCACTTCACCGCGGCTTTCGCCAAGCGGCTCGATAGCCTCTGCCGCGTGAACGTCAAGGAAGCCGAGGACAACGATACGGTCATCCGCGGGCGCGTGCTCATAGCCCCGGGAAACCGCCATACCCTGCTCAAACGCGCCGGCGCGCGGTATTACGTAGAGGTTAAGGACGGGCCCCTCGTGTGCAGGCACCGCCCGAGCGTCGACGTCTTGTTCCGGTCGGCCGCCCGGTACGCGGCGAGGAACGCGATCGGCGTCATCATGACCGGAATGGGGGACGACGGCTCGCGGGGCATGAAGGAAATGCACGACGTCGGTGCGTATACCATCGCCCAAGACGAGGCGAGCTGCGTCGTCTTCGGTATGCCGAACGAAGCCATCAAGGCCGGCGGCGTGGATACGATACTGCCGCTTGACGGCATCGCGGGAGAAGTATTGCGGCGCGCGCGGTAAGCGGAATACTTCAGCTTGCTTTTCCGAAGCGCCTGATCCATACTAATTTGGTTCCAGAGGAGGATATCGATGGCGAAAAAGGTCCTTGTCGTGGATGATTCCGCGGCGATCCGCCAGAGCATCACCTACGTCCTGCAACAGGGAGGATATGAGGTCTTAGAAGCCAAAGACGGTATGGATGGACTTACCGCGCTGGCGTCCATGGACGTGACGGACCTCATAATCACTGACGTGAACATGCCGAATCTGGACGGCATCTCCTTCATCAGGAAGGTGCGGGAAAACGCGAAATATAAATTCACCCCCATCATCGTGCTCACGACGGAATCCCAAGGAAGCAAGATGAACGAAGGGAAAGAAGCGGGAGCCACGGGCTGGATCGTAAAGCCCTTCAGCGCGGAGAAGTTGCTCGGCGTCGTCAAGAAAGTAGTCGGTTAAGGCGAAGCGAATGGAAACGGATGAATCGGCCGAAGGAACTGGTTCTCAGTACCTAACCTTCGATCTCTCGGGAGAACGGTACGCCGTGGAGGTTTCCCATGTAGAGGTAGTATTGGAGACCTCCGTGGTTACCAGAGTCCCGAAAAGCCCCGCCCACCTCCGCGGGGTGATCAACCACCGGGGCAGCGTAGTGCCGGTCGTCGATCTTAGGGTGGTGTTCGGGATGGATGAACGGTCTTCCGCGACGGATTCGTCCATCATCATCGCCCAGGTCGAGTTCGAGGGAGAGGCGCTCACGGCCGGTATTCTCGCCGACGCTGTGCAGGAGGTAATCGACCTGGAAAGGGATGCGATGGAATCGCCGCCGTCCTTCGGCTCACGGATCGACGGAGCCTTCATAAAGGGGATCGGAAAACGGGAGGGGCGGTTCATCATCATCCTGGACCTGGAGCGCGCGCTTTCTGAAAGCTCGCTAAAGATCGCTCCGCACGCGGCCGACCGGGAATAGGCGGATGGAAGGGAGCGATCGGAAGGCCCGGATCCTCATAGTCGAAGACGAAAGCATCGTCGCCCTCGACATGCGTAACCAGCTCATTGAGCTGGGGTACGAGATCGTCGGAGTGGCCGCGTCCGGTGAAGACGCCGTCGCTTCCGCTTCCGCGAAGAATCCCGATCTGATCCTCATGGATATCCGCCTCAAGGGCGCGATGGACGGCGTTGAAGCCGCCGAGCGTATCCGGAGCGAGTTAGATGTTCCTATCATCTTCATCACCGCCTACGCGGACGAGAAAACCCTCGCCCGCGCCAAGGTGACCCAAGCCTTCGGCTATATTCTCAAACCGTTCCATGGACGCGAGGTGCTCATCTCCATCGAGATGGCCTTGTATAAACACAAGATCGATTACGAGCTCCGGTCGAGCCGGGAGTGGCTCAACGGAACGCTTAACGCCATCTCCGATGCGGTCGTCGCGTTGGATGACGATGAACGGATAAAATTCGTAAACCGCGCCGCGGAAGCGCTCTTCGGCCTGGATACCGCGGCAGCGCGGGGCCGCCTCTTGGGCGATTTCTGTTCCTTCTCCGAGAACGCCGCGCTTTCCGGTCTGTTCGAGGAACAGCGCAGAGGACTGCAAGAAACTGATATCTCTTGGCTTTTACTGGATTTGCCTTCTCGTAAGTTACCCGTCGAGCTTATCCGGACGATAATCCCCGATCCACGGGGAAACGCGGCGACCGGTAAGGTCCTGGTCATCCGCGATATCACCGAGCTCGTCGGCGCGGTGGAAACGAGGTCCCGGCTCGCGGCCATCGTAGCCAATTCCTACGACGCGATTCTCTCGGTCGGGGCGGACCACCGCATCCTGTCCTGGAATTTCGGGGCCGAACTCATGTACGGCTATCCAGGTCCGGAAGTGATCGGGAGACCGCTCCCGGACTTGGTGCCGGAAGAGCGGGATAAGGCGCAATTGCGCGTCATCACGGACCAGGTGTTCGCGGGCCGCGAGGCCGGCCGTTTCGATTCGTTCCGGCGATGCAGATCGGGAAAGGTGATCCCGGTCGCAATGTCCCTGTCTCCCGTTCGCGATGCTCAAGGCCGGGTAGTGGAACTCGCCTGCATCGAGCGCGACGTTTCGGCGGAAAAGGAGTACGAGGCTTCGCTCGTCAAGGCGAAGCTGGCGGCGGAAGAGGCGAGCCGCGCCAAGGGCGAATTCCTGTCCAACATGAGCCATGAACTGCGGACGCCGCTCAACAGCATCATCGGGATGATCGAACTCGCGCGGGATGACCTTACGGAGGCCGAGCGGGCCGAATACCTGGAGATCGCGCGGCAATCCGCGGATAGTCTGCTCTTTCTCATCAATTCCATCCTGGACTTCTCCAAGATCGAGATCGGCAAGATGCGGATCAACGCGGCTCCGTTCTGTCTCGCCGAGGCTGTCGCGGACAGCCTCGAGTCCATCGCGGTCCAAAGCTACCAGAAGGGGCTCCACCTGGTGTTCCGCTTCGATCCCGGCTTTCCGGATTCGGTCATCGGGGACGCGCATCGCCTGCAGCAAATACTCGCGAATCTTCTTTCCAACGCGATTAAATTCACGGAGATCGGCGGCGTCAGGGTGGACCTGAACTTCACGAGGAATCCGGACGGAGCCTCCGTCATGGCCGTCCTCGCCGTGCGCGACAGCGGCATCGGGATCCCGCAGGATCGGTTCGATTATATCTGGGAGGAATTTACCCAACTCGACGGCTCAAGCACGAGATCCTACGGGGGGACGGGACTGGGATTGGCCATCGTGAAGTCTTTGGTGAATCTCATGGGCGGAACGGTGCGGGTCGAGAGCGAGCCCAAGAAGGGCAGCCTGTTTACCGTGGAGCTTCCCTTCGCCTTGGCCGCGGGGAGTAAGCCGACGGTCTCCCGCGTCGCGCAGTTCGCGGAGGCCGAGGTGGCGATCGCCTCTTCGGATGAGGAAGCGCGGACCATCTTGGCGGAACTCCTTACCGCATGGGGGTTCGCCGCCTCGGAATTCGGAACGGCATCCGACCTATTGGATCGCCTCCGCCGAGCCGACCTCCAGCCGCCGCGCCTCGTCTTGGCCGACGAGAACCTGAACGGCCGGAGCGCCTTGTTCTCCTGTTCGGAGGATGAGGAGTGCATTCGGCTTCTTCGGAATCGCCTCGTGGTGATGGCGGACGGAGGCGGACGCAAGGACGCGGGGTGGCGATCGCTTTCTTCCACCGCTCGATTCCTCATTAAGCCGGTGCGGTTCCGGTCGCTTCGGGAGATCCTCGTTTCCGGCGAGACCGCGTCGAGGAATCCGGTCCTTCAACATCCGGCCGGGGCTTCAGCCGGCGGTACGGAGACGAAGGCGCGCGTCATTCGGGAGGCGGAGGACGACGCGGATGCGACGGCACGGCGAATCTCGGAGATCATGGCCGATCCTAAAGTGCTCGGAGAAGTCGAACGTTTCATCGAGGAGGCCGGCGCGCTCGGCGCCTCTCCGTCCCGGCGCCTGGAGACCTCGGCCGCGCGGTATAGAAAAACTTTGGAGGGGTTGCGGACGGTGGAGCTGCCCCGCAGCCTCTTGAAGATCACGTTGGCCTGTCGCCGGAACGATGCCGGCGAAGTAAAAACGAGCCTCGAAGCGATTCGAGGAGCCCTTCGCGCGTGCGAAGCGGTAGGGGAGGACGGGATATGAAGATATTGGTGGTCGAGGACGACTTCGCATCTCGGCGTATGATGCAGGGGCTGCTCGCGGCCTACGGCGAAGTGGATGTCGCGGTGGACGGCGGCGAGGCCGTCGATGCCTTCCGCCTCGCCTGGGGAGATTCGCGCCCCTACGACATCGTGTTCATGGACATCATGATGCCCCATGTCGATGGCCAGGAGGCTCTCAAGCGCATCCGTGCCGTCGAGCGGGAAATGGGTATCCGCACCATGGATGAGGTAAAGGTCGTCATGACCACCGTGATGGAGGATCCTCAAAACGTCATCGAGGCCTTCCATGAGGGCGGGGCGACCGCATACCTCGTAAAACCGATCAACGTGGAAAAACTACGATCTGAACTGGATAAGCTCGGTTTCAAACCGATTCGATAAAAGTTAGAACGGGGCACGGGGCATGGCGACCATATTAATCTGCGAGGACGAGCACATCGTCGCCCTCGACATCAAGCGTCATCTTGAACGGTTCGGATACGCCGTCGCCGGGACCTATGCGTCCGGCGAAGACGCGGTCGCGGCATGCGGTGAGCTGAAGCCCGATCTCGTTCTCATGGACATCGAACTTCAAGGCGAACTGGACGGCGTCGAGGCCGCCCGCCGAATCTACGATCAGTTGTCGGTTCCGGTCGTCATGCTCACCGCCTACGCGGACGACGTCACCGTTTCCCGCGCGAAAGACAGCCGGCCCTTCGGCTATATCATAAAACCGTTCGAAGAGCGGGAATTGCGCACCGCGATCGAGATCGCCCTCTACCGGCACGCGATGGACATGAAACTGCGCGCGAGCGAGGAACGGTATCGCGGCCTGTTCGAGGAGGCCCCCTCGGCCAACTTCACCGCGTCGAGCGACGGCACCATAACCGATTGTAACGGCGCCTTCGTGCTCCTCCTCGGCTGCAGGGACGCCGCTTCAGTCCGCGGCCTGCCGCTCGGCAGTTTCTTCGCGAAGAACGAGGACGCGGCCCAATTCCTGGAGCGGGCCGCCTCGCGGAAGGCCCTGCTCGCGGAAGAATGGAGCCTCCGGCGCATGGACGGCAAAAACGTGCATGTCCTCGCGACCGTGGCGCTCATGGAGACCGCGGACGAAACGGTCGGCGAGCTGCGGGGCTACCTCGTTGACGTCTCCGAGCGGAGGGAACTCGAGG
>JAEWSV010000614.1 GCA_023398155.1 Spirochaetota bacterium | reverse complement strand
GCAGTGCCGACCCGTGTGCTCGTGGTCGGCGACGCCGACTTCGCGAGCACGTTGATCCAATATTCCAACAGCGAGCGCAACCTCGATTTCTTGCTCTCCGCCGCCGATTGGCTCGGGAGCGACGACGATCTCTTGGCCATCAGGACGAGAGCGAAGACGGATCCCCGCCTAGACGGCATCTCCGATCCTGAAGAGCGTTACCGCGCCGCGCTCGTCGCGCAGCTCCTGAACGTGGCGGCGATACCCGCCGCGGTCGTCCTCTTCGGCATCGTCCGTGCGGCGAAGCGACGCAAGGAGGAAAAACGTGCGGTATCGGCATAAGCTCATCGCGCTCTCGACCCTCCTGGGCCTGCTCGCCCTCGTCTATGCCGGTTCCTTCATCGTTGAGGCCGCTTCCGAGGCGGCGACCGGCGCGCGGTTCAGCCTCATCGACGAACGCTCCGTCTCCGCCGTCAGCCGTCTGTCGATTTCCATCGCCGCTGAAAGGACGACGCTTGAGAAGCGCGGCGACCGCTGGTTCGCGCTCCGCGGCGAGGCGGCCTATCCGGCCAAGGACGCTCGGGTGGAGGATATGTTGACTTCCCTTTCCTCCGCGGATCTCTATCAGCGCCGCTCTTCGACGGCAGCGGCCCACCGAGCCTTGGGCCTAACGGCTGATACTGCCGCGCGCCTCATCGTATCCGGCGCGTCCGGCGCGGTTCTCCTCGACCTCTTAGTCGGAGCCGCCGATGCCTCAGGCAGGGAGGTTAACCTCCGTTTCGCCGGAAAGGACGAGTCGTTTTCGGGCCTCGATCGATTCTCCTCAGTTCTCAAGGGAGGCGGACGTTCTTGGCTTGACCTCTCCCTCTTCGCCCACGACCCCGTGCGTCCCGAGTCTATACAGCGCATCAGCGTCCGCGGCCGCATTCCCCCGCAAGGAAATCGGCCGGGCCGTCCCGTCGCCTACGCCGTTCTTCGCGACGCTGGCCGAGGTTGGATCTTGGAAGGTCGGGGGGAAACGCTGGATCCTATGAAGGTAGAGGCCTATGCCAAGGCCGTCGCCTTCGCGGAGGCCGACGATTTCGCGGATACAGATGCGGAAGCGTTGGAACCGGCGGCTACCATCGTGGCGGAAACCGGCGACGGACGCGAGTTCGCCGTGGAGATCGCTTCCGCCGGCGCGGACGGCCGCAGCCTCGCCGCCGTTTCCGGCTCTCCCTACCGCTATTGGCTCGGAACCTGGGACGCGGAGCGCCTCATCGTGGACGAGTCGCAGTTCCTTACCGACCAGCGCAATTAGTGGTACTCAGGACCGGGCCGTCCCTGTGACCGGGCTATCCTCAGGACCGGGCGGGCTTCAGGACCGGGCGGCGATGAAAGAACGGTAACGGTCGGGATCGGGTTTAAAGGCGACCACCGGCGAACCCTCCTCCTCGACGGCTTTCGCGAGGGCGCGGGCAGCCTCAAGCATGAGGCGCTCGGCGTCCACGAGCCTGCCAGAGCGAGCGGTGAGTCCGATGCGGAGGTCCGCATCCGCGATGGCCGGCGTGGGGCCCTTGCTGAGTTTACAACGGAATTCCTCGGCCATCCTGAGTCCGTGATCAAGATCGACGTTCGGCAAGATCACCGACGCACCGCTGTTCCCGCGCTCGAAGACGAGATCGCGGAACGTGAAGAAGGAAACGGTGGATTCTGCGAATTCCGCGAAGGAATCCTCCCATCCCGGTTCTCCGAACGGCTCCATGATGAGCAGGACGAGGTCCTGTTCGAAGGAGGCGCAGCGATGGAGTTCGGATGCGAGGCGGTCGGCAGTATAGGCCTCCCAGCCGATACCGCCGCGGGGGGAGTACAGTCCCACGGGCGCGGACTGGGGCGGCGCGGATGCCTGAGCCGTCGACTCAGGCGGCGTAGACTCAGGCGGCGTAGACTCAGGCTCGCCGAGGGTAACGCCGATCTCGGCGGTCAGGTCGTCGGGACTCAGGTCGGCCGCTGCCGGCTCCTCCATCGCGGTTTCTCCGCCGGGAATCGCCGGGGACGGTTCAATGCCGATGATGTCCGCCTTGATGTCCTCGGCGAGGTCGGGAATATCGATATCGAATTCCTCGGTTTCCCTAGTCGCCGTCTCGAACGTTTCGGCCGCGGGAGCCGGCGCCTCACCGAGGGAGGAGGTCGGGGAGCTCCTGAGGATGTCGACGACGAGCAGGAGCGAAGCGAACGCCGTTATCGCGGCGACGGCTACGAGGGTATCGCGGAGTATTGCGAAAAGAAGGCTACGGTCGACGAGCAGGGCAACGGCGCTTAACGTGGCGTTCCGGACGCTGCCGGCTCGGAGCGGCGCGAAGAAGGGATCGTGCGAGGCGCCGAAAACGGCGGCGAAAGCGACGGAACCTTCCCGGCGTACGAGATATCCGGGAGACCGTTCGACCGCGTATTCGGGGCCGCCGGGGCCGGTGACTATGGCGGCGGCCAGGGCCTCCGAGACGCGAACCGCGTCGCGAACGGTTTCGCGGAAGGGCGCTTCCATGAAACCGAGGACTGCGGCCGAAGAAGAACGATCCACGAGTTCGGCGAATTCTCGCTCGGCCGCCGTTCTGCGTTCGGAAACGGAGGTTCCGAGCCTGAAGGTGCCGACGCCGAGCGTCAGGGCGTACGCCAACGCGCAAATGAGCGCGACCGCGTCCAGGTATTTCGTTCGCATGGAAGCCATTATATACGGTTTCCCGTAGGCGTGCTAGGATTGTGTCGGAGGAATCGCGTATGACCACACGGACTCGCGGCCTTCCGCCCGGCTGGTATCCCGATTCGCAGTCCCTCGTTGAGCGCGCTATTTCCGGTTTTTTAGCGGGAGTCGTCCGAGGAACTGCGACCGCGTGCATGGCGCCGCACGCGGGATGGTACTATTCTGGTTCCACTGCAGCGAAAGCCATCGCTGCTCTCGATCCGCAGGCTGAGACCGTCGTCGTCTTCGGGGGCCACCGCCCCGCTCGCGCGGTGCCGCTCATGGCGCTGGAGGACGGCTTCGAGACGCCCGCCGGGACCGTCTCCGCGGACCTCGAGCTGAGGGCGGCGATAGCCGCGGCCCTTCCCTCCGTCGAGGATCGATGGGTCGACAACACCGTAGAGGTCCTGTTGCCGATGATCCGCGTCCTGTTCCCCGCTTCACGGGTCCTCTGGCTCAGGGTCGGCGCCGACCTCTCCTCTTGGGAGATCGGGAAAACAGTTGCCTCTGCCGCCGCTCGGCTCGGCCGGAGGGTCGTTGCCGTCGGCTCCACCGATCTCACGCACTATGGGCCCAACTACGATTTCCAGCCGCAGGGCATGGGAAAAGCCGCGCTCGAATGGGTCAGGACCGTGAACGATGCGGCCTTCCTGCAGGCAATCCTCGCGTGCGATCCGGGCGCGGCCATCGAGCGGGCAGAAGGGGATTCCTCGGCTTGTTCGGCCGGCGCGGCCGTCGCCGCCATGGGCTTCGCGGCCGCCAACGGCGCTACTTCCGCGGATCTGCTTGCGTACGCCACGAGCGCCGACGTTTCTCCGGCGACTTCTTTCGTCGGATACGGCGCCGTCGCCTGGACGAAGCCGGGCGTTCGCGCCGCCTAAAGGGCGGAGAGGACGCGATCGAGCTCTCCGAGGCAATAGGAGCGGACCCCTTCGAGCGTTTCGGCCGGCGAGAGGTCAGGCGTCCTCCGGCGGATCGTCGCGGCGGAGGGCAGCAGCGTGGTAAGCACGTCCCGCTGTTCGGCGTCGAGAGAGGCGAAGTAGGAAGCGACCGAAGTCGCCAGGGGGGGGAGCGACCGGACCGAAGCCGCGTAGGCACGGAGGAAATCTCGGCTCCTCATCGTCGCCGCTCCCGGCGCCAAGGTTTGTATGGACCGTTCTCTTCTTCGGCGCTCCGCCGGGACCGCGATGGGCGCGCCGTTCCCTGCCATCGGCACGAGGCAAGCCTGAAGCTGCGGCGCCAGCCTTTCCAATCGCTGTCGGTACGCGGCGAGCGGCTTCGTTTCGTACCGCCAACTCCCTCCGGTTTTTTCCCGCCTGAGGGATTCGTTCCGGAAAACGAAATTGGCGAAGAGACCTTCGAGCGGTAGGGTACGGACTTGCGCCCGTTGGAAATACGGATGGATGTAGGTGCCGCGCGCGTAGGG
>JAEWSV010000609.1 GCA_023398155.1 Spirochaetota bacterium | reverse complement strand
GTGTTGATGCTGTTCTTCGATCTCAAGAAGGGAATAGCGGCGATCGCGGAAGGCCGGTACTTGTTCGCCGATGCGTCGCGGAGTCCCCTGACGGCTCAGCCGATGCAGCCCTCCTTCGGACTTCTGGTATGGCGCCGCTTTTGATCGCGCTCGTCCTGGTCGGCGTCGCTTGTTGCTCTCTGCTCGGCTGCGCGTCGACCGAAGGGGAAAGCGGGAGGCCGGAAACGGCCCGACCGCTGAGCGTTGCCCGAAGTCCGTGGCTCGACGGTCCGCAGATATATACGAACCTCGGAGTCTCCGCCGAAATCGCCGACCGTCTCGGCGTTACCGTGAACGGCTTATGGAACGGATGGGGCATGAAGAAATCGGTCGTATCCATGCACCCATCCTTGATGCTGTGGAGAACCAAGCAGGAAGGAGCGTACGTGGCCAAATTCCACGATGGCGGTTTCCTGCACGGGTCCACGCTATCGTGCGCGTACGCTCTACAATCCGAAGTCAACCGTCGGCCGGAATTGCGGCAAGCGGTGTGCCGTACGGCACAAGACAAGACCTTCGTCATGGACGGGGGGTGGTATCTGGGCAAGCAACCATTCATGTGCCAAAACGCACCCGCATGGCAGGACGAACTCCTGGCCCGCGCGGAGCGGATCATCGACGCCGGGAGCGACGCGATCGTCCTCGACGAGCCGTTCGGCGAGACTTTCTTCGCCGGCTTACCGATCCCGGGTTTTCCCGGGTTCTCCGACTACGATATGGAGGCCCTCGCTGCGGACATCGAAGCCCGCTACACGAGCGAGGAACGGGAAGCGCGTTTCGGCGTCCCGAGCCTCCCGGCCTCCACCCTCCGCTCCATATTCGCCGGGGTGAAGGTAGAAAAGGCCGGGAATAACGGCGACGGCTCCCGATCCGATCCTTCGACGTCTCCCGTGGGGCGCTTGTGGTTGCACTATCAAGCCTTCCAGCGCCGCGAGAACGGCCGGACCAAAGGTCGGCTCGTGGAAGCGATACGCGAATACTCTAAGAAAGACGGAAGAGGGCCCATCCCGATCGGCGCCAACCTCGCGGAATTGGACGGCTACTACGCGATCGGCCAGATGCCGGTGCTGTACATGGCTGAGTTATTCGATTTCTTCGCGTACGAGGCGGCGTACCGGTACGCGCCGGAAAAACGCGGGGACAGGAAGGGGAAGGATTCCTTCATACTAAGCGAGCGCGGAAAGTGGGTGCCCCTGCACGCCTTGGGAGAAGCCGTCGTCGGCCCCTACCGAGCCCTCGCCTATCCGAGCCAGGAATTGGTGGAAGCCCTGTTGGAACCGGGCAAGAAGATCAACTACCTTTGCCGCCTCCTCGCCGAAGCCCAAGCGTCCCGGGCGGGTCTGATCATCCCGATGTGGGATTTCCGGGAAAAAGACCTCCGCGCCTTGAGCCGATATACCCGGTTCATCCGAAGGAATCCCGCCTTTTATGAGGCCCTTACGCCCGTCGCGCCCATCGGCGTCGTGTACGCGCACGGCGATGGCTCGCCGCCCCAACACTGGTCGTATCTCGGGGCCGCGCAGGCCCTCTACGAATCCGGACTGCCTTATTCCGTCATCTATGCGACTTCCGGCGGCGGTCGCCCTCCGCTTTCCCGTGAGCGCTTGCGGGGCTTCCAAGTCGTCGTCGTGCCCATGGCCGGCACCCTCGCGGCGGAGGCGCGAACGGCGTTGAAGGACTATGTCGAGCTGGACGGGGGGACGGTCGTACTCTTCCGCCCCGATCCGGACTTCGCCCTACCGCCGGGGGAAAAAAGGATACCGCTCGGGAAAGGCGCTTTCGTGGTGATGGGGAACGGCGATCTGGACGAGGTAGGCCGGACCTACTTCGCCGAATACGCAGACGGACTCCGCGCGCTCTTCGCCGCCACCGTCGCCTCGTGCCTCAAGGACGGAAGTCCTATAGAACTCGCGGACCCCGATCGGAAATGGGCTCTCCTCTCCTATGCTCAGGACGCTCCGGACCAACGCCGACGAGCGGTAATCCACGTGCTCAATTACGCGTACGTGCCGGATGAGGATAGGTTCGAGACGCAACGCGGCGTCGCGTTCCGCGTGAAAGCGGAGGACTTCGGATTGATCCTGACGGATTCGCTCCGTTGCCGCGCGTACGCTCCGGAACGATCGGAGCCCATCGCGCTCTCCCCGATCGCGTCTTCCGACGGATACGTGGAGATCGCGATTCCGGAGTTGGGCATGTACGAGGTGGTGATCCTCGAATGACGACGAACGGGTCGCGCGCCCCCCATACGATTCTCCCCGTCCGCGGAGCTCTCTCCGTAGATGGTCGTCGTCGATCGTCGGGGAGAATTCGCAATAAGCGTTGAAGCCTCAGTATCTTTATGCCCATGTCCTCCTACGAGCTCTCCATCGTCCGGCGCATGGTCGACGTACCGCGACATGAGTGGGACGCCTTAGCCGCGCGGTACCGGTCGCCCTTCTACTCCTGGGGCTTCCTCGCCCTCTTGGAGGAGTCGGGATCGATTTGTCCCGACACCGGCTGGACGCCCCTCCATTTCCTCCTCCGCAGGGAGGGAAAGCTCGCGGCTGCGGCTCCGTTCTACGGTAAGAGCCACTCCATGGGAGAATTCGTCTTCGACTTCGAATTCGCGATGCTGGCGGATAAGCTCGGCGCGGCCTATTACCCCAAGCTCGTCGGGATGATACCGGCCACGCCGGTGCCGCTCTGGAAGCCCCTCGTCGCCCTGGGCGAGGACGAGGACGAGGCCGCCGCGACGCTCATGGACGCGGCCTCCCGCGCGGCGAAGGCCGCGGACTTCGGCGCCCTCCAAGTGAACTGGCCGGCGGACGGTTTCGCGCCGGACCGCTTCATCCTCAGCGGCGAGGAACGGGCTACCGGCCGTTTCCGCGAGTGGCGGCACTCCTCCTTCCTCTGGCGCGACGAGGGGTACGGCGACTTCGCCCGGTACCTCGCGTCCTTCTCCAAAAACATGCGGCGCAACGTCCTGCGGGAACGGAGAGCGGTGGCGGAAGCGGGCATCGCGACCCGGATGGTGAGCGCGGCGGAGGCCGCCGCCACGCCGGGCCTCTTGAGTTTGATGGCCGACCTCTACGAGGCGACGAACGACAAGTTCGGCCCCTGGGGCGCCAAATTCCTCACGCGCGACTTCTTCCTCAGGCTCCCGGAGTTCTTGGACGACGGATGGATCCTCTCGGCCGGCTACCGAAAAGGCCGCGCTTACGACGGCGGCCGCGGCGGCGAGCGGGGAAGTCCCGGCGGGCTGCCCGTCGCCCTCGCCTTCCTGTTCAAAGACGCGGAGAGCCTCTACGGCCGCTATTGGGGAACGGCGGAACGGTTCGACGGGCTCCACTTCGAGCTGTGCTACTACCTTCCCATCGAGTACGCCCTCTCCGTCGGCCTCAGGCGCTTCGACCCCGGCATGGGTAGCGAGCACAAGGCCCGGCGCGGCTTCCGCTCGGTGACCGTACCTTCCTACCATCTCGTCTTTGACCGGAGAATGGACCGGGCCTTCGCCGAATACTTCCCTCTCCTGAGCCGGGAGGAAGAAGCCTACGCGGCAGCCCTCAACGAAGAGCTGCCGTTCAAGGCGGACGTACGCCGGCAGGCATTTCGCCCTCCAATTTGAAGAAAAATTTATTTATATTATCATTTTATTGGATAGTCATTATACAACTAATATGTTATTACTATATCGTTACGCTTGTCGCATTTCTCTCCATCGGCCGCCCCGGGCCCGCGGGATCGAGGCGCGGTCATTGCGAAGCGAACAACCGCGGTGTTATTATGTCCTACGCTAAACAGGAGGGCGGCCTTTGGACAAGCTACGAAAAGTGAAGACGGAATCGCTCCGGTCCCAGGTATACGCCCAGCTCAAAGCGCAGCTCATGAAAGGAACTTGGAAGGTCGGGGACAAGCTTCCGTCCGAGAACGAACTCTGCGAACTGTTCGGCGTGAGCCGGGTGACGGTCCGAGCCGCCATTCAGCAGCTGGAGATCCTCGGCCTCGTGGAGACTAAACACGGGGGCGGCACCTTCGTGAAGGATTTCTCTTCCATATCCGCGATGGACGCCTTCCACCCCCTAGTCCAGCTCCACCACAACCAAGACCTCATCACGGTGCTCGAGTACCGCAAGATCATCGAGAAAGGCACCATCGGCATCGCGGTCTCCAAGGTCACTCCTGAGGACATCCGCCTCCTGGAAGAGAACTACGCCACGATGCTGTCGCTCATCGAGGACCCCGAACCGTACGCCAAGGCCGATCTCCAGTTCCACTATCGGATCGCCCAGATTTCCCGCAATCCGATCATCGTGAAGGTATACGAACTCATCAACGAGATACTCTCCGTCGCGATGGTGGACATAGTGAAGCTCCTCGGCCACCAGATCGGCATCAAGTACCACCGGGAGATACTCGAGGCGCTCAAGCGCGGCGACAAGGCGAGGTGCGAGACGCTGATGGACGAGCACATCGACGTGACCATCCAGTCCATCCTCGCCGCCGACGTAGAAGGCCGCTACTCGTCGCCGGTCGCCGCGTCCGCGCCTTTCTGAGCGCCGCGGCTCTCACCGCAGGTTTTTCTTGAGCACCTCGACGTACGCCTCGTTCACCGCGCAATTCTTGAGCGCGAAGGACGCCATGACCCTGTCGATATCGCCCTTCGTCATACCCTTGAAGTATTTGCAGTAAGTCGGTTGTAGGCACGACGCGGCGTAGCCGGTGAGCGTCAGCGTCGATAGGCAGGCCGCCGCGCTCACCGGATTGATGGAAGGATCGCCGATCACGTCGATGACGGTCCGCGCGAGCGCGCGGTTGGCCTGTTTGCCGACCGGATCCGTATACCAGCCGACGAAATTTTCCGCGCCGAGCTGCGTCTTCATCCGCTGCACGGGCGCGACGATGCGGGCGTACTCCGAATCGGGGTTGACGGTCACCCATCCCATGACGCCCATGTCCTTGTAGGTCCAGGTCGTCCAGTGCGCGCCCCACGCGTTGAAGCCGGCCAACTGGTCGTCCATCGCCCGTATCCGGAACGGCGCGTCCTCCGTCCCCGTATTGTACTGCGAGCCGAATTCGCCGACCCAGAGCGGCACCCCATGCTTCTCGGCGAAGCGGGCGCCCGACGATTCCCTGAAGAGGAGATCCTGCCGGGAACGGTCCCAATACCCGTTCATATGGGTCTGGTCCACGCGGTAAGTATTGAACTCGCCCGGGTACCGGCCGGGGCCGAAACCCGCGATCGTGTAGTGGTGGTTGGAATAGACCAGGTTGTCCGCGAAGGGCGCCTCCAGCCCGTCGAAGAGGTGGCCGTAGACGTCGCCCTCTATGAAGATGATGTGCTTAGGATCCACCTCGCGGATAGAGGCCACGAGCTCTCGGTAGACGCGGTTCATGCGGTCCCAGTCGGCCTTGTAATGCTCGTAGTACAGGTGCGGAAGATCGCCTGAGGGCGTGTTGACGATGGGCTCGTTCATGAGCTCGTAACCGGCGATCACCGCACGGCCGACGTAGCGCCGCGCGAGCTCCTGCCAGAGGGCCTTGAGCCGGTCCTGGAAGTGCCGGTGGCGCCAGTAGAGGGCGGCCGAGTTCTCGTTGTCCGAATGCCAGTGGTTGTTCTGCCAGCCCTGGACCGCGTGCAGGTCCAGGATGACGTAGAGCCCGTGCTTCTCGCACCAGTCCACGGCGCGGCCGAGCCGGGCAAAGCCCTCCTCTTTATACTCGAAGGGCGCCTCGTCATCCTCGAAGTGGCGGTAGTTGAGCGCGAGCCGCACCGCGTTGGCCCCGCATTTCTTGATGAAGACGACGTCGTCCTCGCTGAAGAAGGCATCCAGCAGGGCATCGAAGAAATAGCGGGCGTTCTCCTCGCCGAGCGCGTCCTTCATGGTCCGGCGCAGGCCGGACTCGCAGCCCGGATACCCGTCTATGAAGTTTTCCATGTTCATCCATCCGCCGACGCACGTGCCGCGGAGGCGGACTTCGACCCCGTTCCCATCGATTATGGAACGGCCGCGTACCTGAAGGAAATCCATGTTCATCTCTATTATCCTTTGACGGCCCCGGCGGAAAGGCCGTTTATGACCTTGTCCTGGGCGAGCATGTAGAAGACCATTACCGGCAGGGAGCCGATGAGGAGGGCGGTCAGGATGGCCGGGATGTTGATCGTCTCGGCCCCGTAGAACTCCCGCATACCGAGCGGCAGGGTCTTCTTGAGATTGGTGTTGATGAGGGTGAGCGAGTAGATGAACTCGTTCCAGTAGGTGAGGAAATTATAGATGGCTACCGTGGAGATCGCCGGCACCGATATCGGAAGCATGATGCTCCAGTAGATGCGGAACGGCGAAGCTCCGTCGATGACCGCCGACTCCTGGATGCTGTCGTCCACCTCCTTGAAGAAGGAAGTCATGATGTAGATGGCCACGGGAAGGCCGAAGCTCACGTACGGCCCCACGAGGCCCGCGAGCTTGTCGGTCATCCCGATCGCTCGGGTCAGCTGGTACACCGGGATCAGGGTAGTGTGGATCGGGAT
>JAEWSV010000580.1 GCA_023398155.1 Spirochaetota bacterium | reverse complement strand
ACGTGACCTTCACCGCATCCGGGAAAGCGGCCAGTTTGGCTTTTTCCTTTTGATGGAGGACGGCGACCCGGATCTCCGCCGGATGGTTCTTGAGCAGTTCGCCGATGCAGTACGCGAGCGTGATGCGCGTATCGTCCACCTCATCCACGAGGAGGATCTTCTTGCCGGACAGCTTCCGTTCGACCTCGTCGATCCACTGGACCTTCATGGGCACCGGAATGGGCGAGGAATCGTCGAAATAGCGCTGGAGGCCGACGACGTAGATGTTCTTCTTGAGGTAGGTCTTGAAGATGCGCGCGGGGATGAACCCGCCCGACGCGATGGCGACGATGAGATCCGGTTCCCAACGCGAAGAGGCGATGTCGGCCGCAGCCTTGGCCACGAGCTTGTGCACGTCCGCGTACTTCACGAAAAGCTTTTCCATTGAATCAGCGCTCCCCACGCTTATAAGCCACGCCCAACATGGCGGGCGCGAACAGACTATGCGAATCCTTGCGCAGCCCCTCCAACGCCAGGACGGTGAGCGTGGCGAGATAGGGCAGCATGGCGAGGATGCTCGGCGGCACGCCGATCGGCTGCAGGAGGTACTGGAGCACGAAGATGCCCCCGAAGAGGAGGGAGCCCCAGAAAGCGCGGAGCGGATTCCAGAGCGCGAATACGGTGAGGGCGACCATGATCCAGCCTCGGCCGCCCGACATATTCTCCGTCCAGCTGGCGGAATAGGAAAGCGAGAGCTGGGCGCCCGAGAAGGACGCGAGGGCGCCGCCGGTCATGACGCAGAGCCATTTCACGAGCGCGGTACGGACGCCGAGGGCGTCGGCGGCCTTGGGATTCTCGCCGACGGCACGTACGCGGAGGCCGCTCCTCGTGCGGGAGAGGAAGAACCACATGGCGAGCCCGGCGCCGAGGCCGATGTAGAAGAAGGGATCCTGGGAGAAGAGGACGCGGCCGATGACGGGCAGGTCGGAGAGCGGGCCGAAGTCCACGCTCCCGAGGCGCTCGGCGGCCGCCCTGCCGACGAAAGGCTTTCCCCACATGCCCGCCGCGCCCGTCCCGACCATGGTGAGCGCGAGGCCCGATACGGTCTGGTTCGCGCGGAGGTTCACCGAGACGAAGGCGTGGACCGCGGCCAGGAGGGCGCCCGCGCCGAGGGCCGCGAGCATGCCGATCCAAGCCGAGCCCGAAGCGGCGGTCGCGGCGAAGCCCGCGAAGGCGCCGATGGCGACGAGGCCCTCCATGCCGAGGTTGAGCACGCCGGCCCGCTCGGTGAGTATCTCCCCGAGCGTCCCGATGAAGAGCGGGGTGGCGAATACGAGGCTCCGCTGGAGCACTCCGATGATGAGATCATCCATGGACGGCCTCCCCGGGGATCCGCCCCTCGGCCTTGCGTACGACGAGGCGCAGCCTGCTCCGCATGAAGAACTCGCTCATGATGAGGAAGAGGAGGATGACTCCCTGGAATACCTGCACTGTGGCCGCGGGGAGCCCCATCGCGATCTGGATGGAATCGCCGCCGACGATGATCCCCGCGAAGAAGATGGACGATACGGCCACCCATCGGGGGTCGCGGTTGGCGAGCTGCGCCACGATGATGGCGGTAAATCCGTATCCCGCCGAGATGGTTTCCGGATAGGTCATGTGCCGATGGTTGGCGGCGATCTCCCCGAAGCCGGCGAGGCCGGCGAGGCCGCCGGAGATGAGCATCATGATGAGGGTGAGTTTTTTCGCGTCTATGCCCGCATAGCGGGCGGCTTCCCGGTTCTCGCCGAGGACACGGATCTCGTACCCGAATTTGGTCCTCCGGAGCACCGCGTAGATCAGGATGATGGCGAGGACGGCGAGGACGACCGTGAGGTAGGGAATGCGCGTGCCGGGGACCGTCGCCAGCATGACCTTGTCGCTCAGGTTGTCGGTGTAGGGGAAGCCGTGCTGCGTTTTCCCCTTCCAGGGTCCCACGATGAGGAAGCGGACGAACTCCGCCAGCACGTAATTCAGCATGAGGGTGGAGATCGTCTCGTTCATCTCCGTAAGGTTGCGCAAGAGGGCCGCGACCATGCCCCACGCCGCGCCGCCCGCGGCGCCCGCGACCGCCATGAGCGCGATGATGGCCGCTCCGGGTACGCCTGAAGGACCGAGGCCGAGGCCGACCCAGGTGGCCATGCAGGCCCCGGCGAGGATCTGGCCCTCGGCGCCGATGTTCCAGAAACGGCCGTGGAACGCGACGCAGAGGCCCAGGCCCGTCAGGGCGAGCGGCAGGGCGCGGGAGAGGGTCTCGCCGATGCCGTAGCTCGTGAGGAAACCCGACCGGAAGATGCGCCAGAGGCCGACCGCGGGGTTCTTGCCGCTCGCGGCGAAGATCAACGCCATGGCGGCGAGCCCCGCGGCGAGGCTGAAGAAAAGGATGAGGGCGCGGACGTGGGTCGGGAGCTCCAGCCGGTCCTCCTCGATCATACGGATGCTCATGGGAGGTCCTCCTGGGGAAGCTG
Organism: Spirochaetota bacterium; assembly: GCA_023398155.1. Lineage (GTDB taxonomy): Bacteria > Spirochaetota > Spirochaetia > Treponematales > Breznakiellaceae > JAEXTK01. The sequence goes on along the minus strand of JAEWSV010000580.1, from coordinate 1,947 downwards.
CTTGCCGCCGGCCATCATGAGGCCGATATCGCCCACCGGCGTCGAGTCGGGCCGCACCACGCCCATGAAGCGGCCGCGGTACATCACCGCGACCCGGTCGCAGATCGAATAGATCTCCTCGAGGTCTTCCGATACGAGGAGGACCGCGCCGCCCGCGTCCCGCCGTTCGATGAGTCGCTTCCGGATGTATTCGGTGGCGCCGACGTCCAGGCCGTAGGTCGGATGGCTCGCGACGAGGAGGGCGGGCCCCCCCGTGATCTCGCGGCCGATGATGAGTTTCTGGATGTTGCCGCCCGAAAGGTTCTTCATGGGCTCGTCGATGGAGGAGGCCGACACGTTGTAGCCGTCCACGATGCCCGCGGCGTGGTTACGGATGACGTCGTAATCGAGGAAGACGACGTCGGAGAAGGGCTTGCGGTGATGGCTTTTCAGGACCGAGTTCTCGTAGATGAGGAGGTTGGGCACGATGCCGAACTTGATGCGTTCCTCGGGGACGTGGGCCACGCCGAGGCTCGAAAGGACCTTGGCGGACTCGCCCGCGGTCTCCTTCCCTTCCAGGAGCACGCTGCCGCTTTTCGGCTTGCGGAGTCCCGTGATGGCCTCCACCAGTTCGCGCTGGCCGTTCCCCGAGACGCCCGCGATGCCGAAGATTTCGTTGCGATAGAGGCGGAAACTGACGCCCCGGACCTGATCGGTGCCGCGGTCGCCGACCACGTGGAGGTCGCGGACTTCCAGCACCTTCTCCCCGCGCGGGAGATCGGCCCGGTCCATGGAGAGGGCCACCTCGCGGCCTACCATCATGCGCGCGAGTTCCTCTCGGGAGACGAGAGCGGGGTCGGCCTCTCCGACGACTTCTCCCTTGCGGAGGATGGTCACGCGGGTACAAACCGCGGCGATCTCCTCCAGTTTATGACTGATGATGACGACGGCCTTGCCTTGGGCGGCCATGGCCTTGAGCGTAGCGAAGAGTTCCGTGGCTTCGATGGGGGTGAGCACGGAGGTCGGCTCGTCCAGGATGAGCAGTTCCGCGCCGTACAGGAGGGCCTTCACGATCTCCACGCGCTGCTGCTCGCCGGCGGAAAGCTGCCAGACGGGCGCGGACGGGTCCACCTGAAGCCCGAAGTGGCGGCCGAAATCCTCGATCTTGTGGGAAACGGCCTTGGCGGGAAACAGGAAGGGAGCCTTCTCGTAGCCCAGGGCGACGTTCTCCGCGACCGTGTGGTTCTGCACGAGCATGAAGTGCTGGTGCACCATGCCGATGCCGAGCCGCATGGCGTCCCGCGGCGACTCCAGCCGGACGTGCTTTCCGCCGATGCGGACCTCGCCGCCGTCCGGCCGGTACAGTCCGTAGAGGATGTTCATGAGGGTCGTCTTGCCCGCTCCGTTCTCCCCGAGCAGGCCGACGATCTCGCCGCTTTGGACATGGAAGTCCACGTCGCGGTTGGCGAAGGCTCCGTTGAAGCTCTTCGAGATGGAACGCATCTCGATTCCCGCGAACGCTCCCACTACGCTTTCTCCTTATCGATGACTGCGGCCGCGGGACCATGGGATCCGGCAGCGCGAAAAAACTAAAAGGCCGCCCCCGAGGGGGCGGCCCTGCGCGAACGGGGCCGCGCGCGGATTCCGATTAGTTCGATTCGGGGAGCTTGCCGACGACGTTCTTCACGAAGTAGTTGATCGACATGAGCTCGGGGATGGTGGCCTTGGCTCCGGCGGCGTAGCGCTCGGCGCCGGTCTGGTCCGCGATCGGGCCGGTGAAGGGCTCGAAGGCGACCGGGGCCTGCTTCATCTGCTCCAGGCGCTTCATGACGAGGTCGTAGGTGTTGATCTCGCCGAGGTCGGCGGTCTTTACCTTGTAGGCCTTGAGCGGTTCGATGAACTTCGGGCTGACCGGTTCGCCGAGCTTCCCGCCGAGCTCCGCGCCGCCCTCTGCGGTCAGGTTGAGGA
>JAEWSV010000530.1 GCA_023398155.1 Spirochaetota bacterium | reverse complement strand
TTGCCGCAAAATCCTCGTCGAAGAGGATCACGATCTTTCCACGCAGTTCACCGGGGACATTCCGGTGCCCCGCGACATCAAAGATTACCTCGACCAGTTCATCGTCGGCCAGGAAGCGGCGAAGAAGGCGCTCTCGGTGGCGGTCTACAACCACTACAAGCGCATCGCCAATCCCGCCAAGCCCCCGGACGACGTGGAGATCGAGAAATCGAACGTCCTCCTCATCGGCCCGACTGGCACTGGCAAGACCCTTCTCGCGAAGACCCTGGCGCGTAAGCTCAAGGTTCCCTTCGCAATCGCTGACGCGACCACCCTCACCGAGGCCGGTTACGTCGGCGAGGACGTGGAAAATATCCTACTCAAGCTCATCCAGAACGCCGGAGGCAACATCGCAGCGGCCGAGCGCGGCATCGTCTACATCGACGAGATCGACAAGATCGCTCGCAAGGGCGAGAACGTCTCCATCACGCGTGACGTTTCCGGCGAAGGCGTACAGCAGGCATTGCTCAAGATCATCGAAGGTTCCGTCGCTTCCGTGCCGCCGCAGGGCGGGCGCAAGCACCCGAACCAGGAAATGATCCGCATCGATACCACGAACATCCTCTTCATCTGCGGCGGCGCATTCGTGGGCCTTGAGAAGTTCATCGAGCAGCGCGTCACCCAGCATCCGATGGGTTTCGGCGCCGACGTGAAGAACCTCAAGGACAAGGATCTCCGCGAGCTCTACTCGGCCATGCACCCGGACGATTTGATCCGCTTCGGCATGATTCCCGAGTTCATCGGTCGGCTCCCGATCACCGTGTGCCTGGAGGACCTGAAGCGCGACGAACTCAAGCGCATCATCACCGAGCCGCGCAATGCCATCATCAAGCAGTATAAGGCCTCCCTCGCCATCGACGACGTTGAGCTCGAGTTCACCGAGGGCGCCATCGACGCGATAGCGGATCTGGCCATCAAACAGAAGACGGGCGCGCGCGGACTGCGGGCCATCGTCGAGAAGATGATGACCGACATCATGTTCGAGATTCCGTCCCTTGAGGGCCGCAAGCACGTCATCGTGACCCGCGACGTCGTCGAGAAGGCTGAGCGGCCGGAAGTACGCCAACTCCAGAAGAGCGCATGAGCCTCCTTTCGGCCTTGAAAAACAAGCCGAAACCTGACGAGCTCCCGCTCCTTCCGCTGCGGGAGCTCGTTCTTTTTCCCCACACCATGGTACCGGTCTTCGTTTCGCAGAAGGCCGGCATCGCAGCGGTGGAGGAGGCGCTCAAGCGAGACCGCCGAGTCTTCGCCGCCTGCCGGAAGCCGGCTGAGGCCGAGAACGACACCTACGAAACGGGAAGCGTCGCGCGCCTCGTCCAGCAGCTCAAGCTTCCCGACGGCACGATCAGGCTTATTTTAGAGGGAGAATATCGCGCCCGCGTCGGTGAACGCAACGAAAGCGGCGGCGCCGTATTCGTCCGCGCCGTTCCCATCGGCCTCGGAGGGGAAGACGACGCAGAGACCTTGGCGCTTGCCCGGGCGGTACAAAAATCCTTCGTCCAATATGCTGAACTTTCCAAGAAAGTGAGCGCCGAAGCTTTGTCCGCGGTCGAGGGCGCCGCGGGTATTGAGCGACTCGCGGATCTCGTGTGCAACGCCCTCGTGATCAAGATCGATCGAAAGATCGAGCTCCTCTCCTTAGAAGGCGGCAAGAAGCGCCTCTCGGCCATCTTGGAGGCCATAGAGCTGGAGAACGAGATCCTCGGCATCCAGCGGAAAATCTCCGGCAAGGTAAAAAGCCGGATGGACAAGAACCAGCGCGAATACATCCTCAACGAGCAGCTCAAGGAAATAAATAAGGAACTCGGCCGCGACGGCGGCGAAGATGAATTCAAGGAACTGGAACGGACGATCGCGGAAAAAGATCCGCCTCAAGAGACGCTCGCCAAGGCGCGCAAGGAACTCGGTCGCCTCCGGAAGCTCCAAGCCCTCTCCCCGGAAGCCGGGGTGCTCCGGGGCTATCTGGAATGGATAGCCGACTTGCCATGGAGCGCGCAGACCGAGGATTCCCACGACCTGCGGGAGGCCGAGCGAATTTTAGACGAAGACCATTTCGACATGCGTAAAGCCAAGGAGCGGATAGTCGAGTATATCGCCGTTCGCCAGCTCACGGCCTCCATCAAGGGCCCCATACTCTGCTTCGTCGGACCGCCGGGGACCGGTAAGACGAGCCTCGGCCGCTCGGTCGCGCGCGCCCTCGGTAGGCGCTTCGTACGCATTTCGCTCGGCGGCGTCCGGGACGAGGCGGAGATCCGCGGACACCGGAAGACCTACGTCGGGGCCCTCCCCGGTAAGATCCTCCAGTCGATGCGGAAAGCCGGCACCGTCAACCCGGTCTTCCTCCTCGATGAGATCGACAAGCTCTCCAGCGATTTCCGCGGCGACCCGGCGTCCGCGCTTTTGGAGGTCCTCGACCCCGAGCAGAACGGCACCTTCACCGATCATTACCTCGAATTGCCCTACGATCTCTCCAAGGTGCTCTTCATCGCCACGGCGAATTCCCTGCATACCATCCCCTATCCGCTCTTGGACCGTATGGAGGTCATCGAGATACCCGGATACGGAGAACGGGAAAAGTTGGAGATCGCCAAGAATTTCCTCGTGCCTAAGGAGCTCGCCGAGAACGGGCTCTCGTCCGCTCGGATAGCCTTCCGCGACGACGCGATCCTGGACATCATACGGTACTGGACTATGGAATCGGGCGTCCGGTCCTTGGAGCGGGAGATCGCGAGATGCGCGCGCAGGATAGCGAAAGACGCCGTCCGCAAGGGCTACCGGGCGGAGGCGCATGAAAGAGCCGCCGAGACCACGGAGTCGACGCAAGGGGACGCCGCCCTCGCTGCTCCCAAGCCCATATCCTCATACCGCCGCACGATCAAGGCCGCTGACCTTGAGGCGCTCCTCGGGCGAAGGAAGCACAAGAGCGACGTGATCTATGAGGAGGCGCGGATCGGCGTCGCGTACGGCCTCGCCTGGACCGAAACGGGCGGGACGCTCCTCCCCGTGGAGGCGGTCCGCTTCGTCGGCGCCGGCGAACTTATCCTTACCGGCAACCTCGGGGACGTCATGAAGGAGAGCGCGAGGACGGCCCTCTCGTACCTCCGCAGCGTCGCGCCGCGCTACGCCTTCGCGATCGACGAGATGACCAAGTCGGATTTCCATATCCACGTACCCGAAGGCGCCATTCCCAAGGACGGCCCTTCAGCGGGAATCACTCTGGCTTCCGCCCTGCTCTCCGCCCTCTGCGAGATACCGCCCCGGCCGAAGGTAGCCATGACCGGCGAGCTCACGCTCACCGGCCGCGTCCTCGCCATCGGCGGCCTCAAGGAAAAGCTGCTCGCGGCCATCCGCAACGGGATGGAGCTCGTCATCATCCCGAAGACGAATATCGATGAACTCGCCGAATTGGACGCGGATATCAAGAACGCCATCAAGGTGGAATTAGTGGAGACCGCCGCAGAAGCCTTCGATTTGCTCTTCGGGGAAGCCATCCTGGCCTCGACCGCGAAGAAACGGCGGCCGTCCCGCTCAAAGCGGGAATCGTCGGTATCTTAGGT
>JAEWSV010000520.1 GCA_023398155.1 Spirochaetota bacterium | reverse complement strand
GGGCGGCGATGTCGGTCTCCGTGAACCAATCGCTCCCGAGCGCGAGGCTGCGGAATTCGTGCGCGATGCGCGAGGCGGCCAGGATGGCCGCGGACCGAGCCACGGCTTCGGAGGGGAGACCCGCGATCGCCGCCGCCTCGGACGAACCTTCGCGCGATTCGGAATGGATTCGCGGCGCGGCCAACGCGGCATACCGTTCCGGCGCGAGCTTGAGATCCATGGCTATGTAGTCAGGCCGAGTCGATGCGTCGGCGATGAGGAATTCGAGAGCCTCCGGCCGGGTCCCGTTGGTATCGAGTTTCACCGGAATGAGCATCGCCTTGAAGCGGGAGACGATTTCCGGCAACTCTTCGCGCAGCGTGGGTTCCCCCCCGGTGATGACGACGCCGCCGAGTAGCGCCCGCCGTCCTTCCACGAGGGAAATCGCGGTGTCGAGGTCCACGAGCCCATCCTCTCCCGGACTCCGGTCTATAGGCCGCACGAGTTCGGGATTGTGGCACCACGGGCACCGCAGGTTGCATCCGGGGAAGAAGAGCGTCGCCGCTAATCGACCCGGGTAGTCGACGAGGCTCGTCTTCCTGAGGCCGACGCGGAGGCGCACCGCCTACATCGCGGCCAAAGACTCAGCCGACGCAGGCGCGGCGAACGCCGAAATGGCTTTCGCGTCCCGGGCTCGCCCGATCTCCCGCCCGTCGGCGGAGAACAGGATAGCGGTGGGCGTGGAGAGGACCTGGAGCCGCTCCGCGGCCTCTAGTCCCGTTTCGGCGTCCGCGTCCACGTACTCCACCGGAAGCCCTAGCTTGGAGGCCGCGTCCTTGGCCTGCGGGCAGGCGGGGCAGGAGGCGCGGACGAAGAGCAGGACGTGGTTCCCCGCGCCCGTTTTCCGTACCGCGGCCCCCACCGCGGGAACCGTGAAAAGTTTCCGTTCGCCGAACTCCTCACGCTTCCCGCGGTTCCAATTCTTCACGGAGCGGTAGTACCCGACGATGCGGCTATAGACCTCGGTGGGCGTCCCCTTCGCCCCCGCGAGTTCCTGTTTGGCCGCCGCCAAGTCCTTCTCGATTTCCTCAAGGGTTCTCATGCCATGCTCCTTAGACGGCCAAGGCGGCCACTTTTTCCTCTTCAAGCGCGGCGATGCGTTCGCGCAGGGCGGTTTCCTTCTCCGCCTTGCAGATCGGGCAATCGAAATGCTCTCCCGCTATGTATCCATGGACCGGGCAGACGGAGAAGGTCGGCGAAATGGTGAAATACGGAACGCGGTAGTTATGCGCGATCGCCTTCACGAGATCCCTGCAAGCCCGCCAGTCGTCGATGGCCTCGCCGAGGAATCCGTGGAACACCGTGCCGCCGGTGTAAGCGGCCTGGAGCTCTTCCTGCAGGTTGAGGGCGTCGAAGATGTCCTCGGTCTGCATGACCGGGAGCTGGGTAGAATTGGTGTAGTAAGGTTCGTCGGTTCCCGCGGTGATGATGTCCTTCCAGCGCTTCCGGTCGTGCTTGGCGAGCCTGTAGGAGGTAGATTCCGCGGGCGTCGCCTCCAGGTTGAAGAGTTCGCCCGTCTCCTCCTGATAATCCGCGAGGCGCTTCCGCATGAACTGTAGGGTCCTGAGCGCGAAATCCCGGCCCCGCTCCGTCGCGATGGTCGCGTCCATCCCCAGGAAATTGAGCAGGCATTCGTTCATGCCCACGAGGCCGATCGTGTTGAAATGGCTGTCGAGGTTCTTGAGGTACCGCTTCGTATAGGGAAAGAGTCCGCCGTCGAGGAGGCGGGTGACGACTTTCCGCTTGATCGCGAGGCTTTCCTTGGCCAGGTCCATGAGCTTCCCGAGGCGCGTGTAGAAATCCTTTTCGTCCTTCGCGAGGTAGCCGATACGCGGTAGGTTGATTGTCACGACTCCCACCGAGCCGGTCAACTCGTCGGAACCGAAAAGGCCTCCGCCCCGCTTCCTGAGTTCCCGTTTGTCGAGCTGGAGCCGGCAGCACATGGACCGGACGTCGCCGGGATCTATGTCGGAATTCACGAAGTTCTGGAAATACGGCGTGCCGTATTTAGAGGTCATCTCGAAGAGGAGCCGCGCGTTATCGGTATCCCAATCGAAATCCCTCGTCACGTTGTAGGTGGGGATAGGATACTGGAAACCCCTTCCGTCCGCGTCGCCCTCCAGCATGAGCTCGATGAAGGCCCGATTGATCCGGTCCATCTCGCCCTTGCAGTCGCCGTAGGTGAAATCCATTTCCTTTCCGCCGACGATGGCCTTCTTGTCCTTGAGATCGGCGGGAACGGTCCAGTCGAAGGTGACGTTCGTGAACGGCGCCTGGCATCCCCAGCGGCTCGGCGTGTTCACGCCGAAGACGAAGCTTTGGAGGCACTGCTTTAGTTCGGCGTCCGAGAGGCCGTCCTCTTTAACGAAGGGGGCGGTGTAGGTGTCGAAGGAGCTGAACGCCTGGGCTCCCGCCCATTCGTTCTGCAAGCAGCCGAGGAAATTCACCGCCTGCTGCATGAGCGTCGACAGGTGCTTAGCCGGCTTGGAGGTGATCTTGTCGGGTACTCCGCCGAGGCCCTCGGCGATGAGCTGCCGGAGGGACCAGCCCGCGCAATAACCCGAGAACATGGACAGGTCGTGGATATGGAAGTCCGCGTTCCGGTGCGCTTCCGCGATCTCCTCGGGATAGATGTTCTTGAGCCAATAGTTAGCGGTCACGGTACCGGCGTTGTGTAGGATGAGGCCGCCGAGGGAAAAGTTGACGTTGGCGTTCTCGTTAACGCGCCAGTCGGATTGGCGGAGATAACCATCCATGGTGGCGTCGATGTCGAGCATGAGCCGCTTGGCGTCGCGGATCGCCTCGTGGCGAGCCCGATAGAGGATGTACGTCTTGGCGACGAGCGTCTCCTTGGCGTCCACGAGGGCGGTTTCGACGATGTCCTGGATCTCTTCGATCGCGGGGATCGAATGATGGTGCCGTCCCGTCATGAGGAGGCCGAGGCGTTCTTCCACGAGGTCGGTGATGTGCGCCGCCTTACCCCTGCCGTCCGCGGACGCCTCGCTTAAACCTGCAGCCAGGAAGGCTTTAGCGATGGCCGCCTCGATCTTAGTCCGGTCGTAGCGTTCGATCTCCCCGGATCGTTTCACCACGTTCTTGAGCGCGTGCGGCCCCTTTCCCGTAGTCTCGCCGCGCAACCCGCCGGCGAGGAAGCCCTTCCATTCGGGGAAAACATCCTGGCTCACGCGTTTCCTCCCAACTTCTGTATTTCCCTCACGAATTCTTCCATATCTTCGAAGTGCCTATACACCGACGCGAAGCGGATATAGGCGACCTTATCGATAGCCCCGAGTTTCTCGAGCACGAGCTCTCCGATCGAGCTGGATGCCACCTCGTGGTTCGCCTTTCCTTTCATGACCGCGGCGTCTTCTATCTCGTTAACGATGTTCTCGATGCTCATCTGGGAGACGGGCCGCTTCTCTAAAGCGCGCTGGACGCCACGTTCGATTTTTTCCCGATCGAACGGCTCGCGCCTGCCGTCGCGCTTGATGACCATGAATTGCTTGTCCTCGATGCGCTCGTAACTCGTGAAGCGGTACCCGCATCCGTTGCACTCGCGTCGCCGCCGGATGGACTCGCCGTTCGCGAGGGTCCTGGATTCTATGACTTTATCGTCGAAGTTGCCGCAATGCGGACACCGCACGTACTTTTTCCTCCGGCCTAACTCTATTCCGTCGCATTAGTTGGGAACTTATCCACATGTCCACAGGTGGTGCCCCATATATGGGGATCATCGAATACCCGGAGAAGTATAACACGCTAGCCATTGGGTCACAAGTTGTATTGTTAATTTATAAAGGAAAATCGGCATCCGGCGGCCTCGGCGATTGCCGTTTCTCCGGAGGCCTGCTATTCTGATTGCCATAGCGCCGCCCGCGGAAGGGGGCGTACGGGAGCGAGCGATGAAGATCGGTATCGACACCTTCGCCTGCGACGGCGGCAAGTCGGGCATCGGCGTATACCTGCTCCAGCTCCTAAAGCGAATTCCGCGTTCCGAAGCCCACTTCGAACTGTTCGGATGGGAGTTCGACCGCTACGCGTTCAGCGAGGCGGCGGAAGACGTGGATTTCGTTTCTCTCGGGGATCGCACCGGCGCTTTCGCGAATTCGGTTTGGCACCTGTTCCGGTATCCCGACTTCGCTAAGGAACGGAATTACGGGACCTGCTTCTTTCCTGCGGCCAACCGGCGCCTCCCGCATCGTTCTTCCTGCCCTACGGTCGGGACGGTCCATGATCTTTCGGTCTATCGGGGCCCGCGTCGGAATCGGGAACATATCGGCGCCTTGCTGCACATGCTATTGCCCGACTCCCTTCGGAGCCTGGACCGGGTCATCGCGGTGAGCGAATGGGTAAAACAGGAGCTGGTGGAAGTGGTGAAGCTTCCCGAGTCCAGGATCGAGGTGGTTCCCGACGGCGTCGACCTATCCGCTTTCCACCCGCGGCCGCGGAACGAAGAAAGCGTGGTGCTCATCCAGCCCTTCAGTTTCCGCCGTCCGTACATCCTGTACGCTTCGCGTATCGACCATCCGGTGAAAAACCATGAAGGCCTCATCGAGGCGTTCCGCATCTTCAAGGAGCGGACGAAGTACCCGCATCGCCTCGTGCTCGCGGGGGCGGACCGCCGCGGATCGGAGAAGGTGAAGCGTCTCGCGTCCCGCTCCCCGTATCGCTCGGATATTTTTTTTACCGGCCACTTTCCCCTCAAGAGCCTCCCCGAGCTGTACGCGGGCGCGGACCTCGTCGTGGTCCCCTCGCGGTACGAGGGCTTCGGTATGCCCGTGCTCGAGGCGATGGCTTCCGGCGTTCCCGTAGCCTGCGCGCGCGCCGCTTCCCTGCCGGGAACGGCCGATCAGGCGGCCCTCTACTTCGATCCGGACGACAGCGAGGACATGGCCGACCGAATGGTGACGCTGACCACCGATCGGGAGACGTATACGGAATGCCGCCGCCGGGGACTCGAACGGGCACAGGCTTTTTCCTGGGACCGCTGCGCGGAGCGCACATTCAAGATCATTCGGGAGACGGCCGGGAAGTGATGACCTAAGAT
>JAEWSV010000429.1 GCA_023398155.1 Spirochaetota bacterium | reverse complement strand
GGCGATACCCGCGAGGTACCCGGCATCCACGTCCAAGCCGAAACGGTCGCAGAGCTCCATGGCGAAGAGGGCGACCCCGCGCGCATGGAGGTAGCGAGGCGTGCTGAGGGCGAGCCTGACGGCCCGTTCCACGATAGCCGCGGGGGAGACGGGCGGCCGCTCGTCCGGCGTTCCGTTACGGGCCTGAAGGCGGAGGCCGTACAGGCCTCTATCCTCGATGATGCGCCGGGCGCCTTCACTCACGAGATACCGCCATGAGGCGCCGGCGGCGATACGCCTGCGGACCTCGGTGGAGGACAGTTCGATGCGCTCGTTCGCGACGGAACGGTGGGAGAAGGGGAACGGCTCCGATAGGGCGGCGACGCGGCGACCTACGATGAGGTCGGTCCGCTCCGAGAGCTCCGCTGCGTGCATCCAATCGGTGAATCCGGCGGCCAAATCGTCCCCGAGCACGACGCCGATCTTGCCCTCGGGTCGATATCGCCGTTCGAGGTCCGCCACCGTATCGATGGTATAGGACACGTCGCCGCGGCGAAGCTCGCAGTCCTCCACCGTGAGCCTCCGGTCCCCTTCCACGGAAGCCGCGAGCATGTCGAGCCGATCCTCGGCGGTCGCGCCCTCGGGCTCCGCCTTGAACGGCGACTTGAACGAGGGGATGAGCAGCAGGCGGTCGTATCCTAAAGAGGCGACTACCTCCTCGGCGAGCGCGAGATGTCCGATATGCACCGGATTGAAACTGCCGCCGAGGATCGCGAGCTTCACGCCCTCCCCGCCTCCGCCGCGTCTAGTTCGTTCACGAGACCCGCGAAGGCCTCGATCAGCTCATCGAGTCCTTCGCCCGAAAAGACCGAGATACCGAAAATCCGCTCATCGGGATAGCGAGAGCGCAGCTCGTCGAGCCGCCCCGCGCTTTCTTCCAGATCGAGTTTCGTGCCCACGATCACGCGTTTCTTCGCTATCAAATCCGGTGAGAACGCCTCGAGCTCGCGCTCCAGGGTTTCGAAGGCTCCGGCATAGCTATCGTCGGAGAGGTCGATGAGGAAGGCGAGGCCCGCGGCGCGCGAAACGTGCTTGAGGAAGCGGATTCCGAGGCCCGCGCCTCCGGAGGCGCCTTCTATGAGGCCGGGAATATCCGCGAGCACGATGTCGCGATCGCCGATCGTGAGGACGCCGAGGTTCGGGATCTTCGTAGTAAAAGGATACGGGGCGATTTTCGGCCTGGCGTTGGTGAAACGGTCCAGGAGCGAGGACTTTCCGGCGTTCGGGAAGCCCACGAAGCCGATATCGGCCATGACCTGGAGTTCCACCTTGAGCCTGCGGAGTTCACCGCTCTTGCCCGGCAAGGCCTGCCGCGGAGCCTGGTTCGTGGAAGATTTGAAGTGGATGTTGCCCCAGCCGCCGTTGCCGCCCTTCAGGAAGACGAATCGGCCTTCGGCGGCGGTGAAATCACGGATGAGTTCGCCCGTATCGGCGTCCCGGATGATCGTACCGAGCGGTACGGGCACGACGATGTCCTCTCCGTTGCGGCCGTAGCGCTGGCGGCCTTCGCCGTCGCGGCCGTTCTCCGCGCGGAAACTCTGCTTATGGCGGAGATGGGCCAAGGTACGCAGGTTGCGGCGCACCTCGAAAACGACGTCGCCGCCGCGCCCGCCGTCACCTCCGGAAGGACCGCCCATGGCGGCGTATTTTTCCCTGCGGAAGGCGACGCAACCGTTCCCCCCGTTTCCCGAGGACACTTCTATGAGGGCTTCGTCGGCGAATTTAACCATGATGCCTATAAACGCAAACGGCGCGCCTCTGATGGCGCGCCGCGCGCGATGCCGCGGTCGTTGTCGGCTCGATCGGCGCTTAGCGATCGATCGGAGCCGGCGCAAGACCGGCGGTCGTCGCTTATTCGGCGCTCCCCGCGGGGATAACGCCAGCGAGCTTGCGGCCCCTGCGCTCGGTGAAGGAAACAGTTCCGTCCACGAGTGCGAAGAGCGTGTAATCTTTGCCGCAGCCCACGTTGACGCCCGGATGGACCCGGGTGCCGCGCTGGCGCACGATGATGGAACCGGCCGTCACGATGGAACCGCCGGAAGCCTTGATGCCGAGATACTGGGGATTCGAATCGCGACCGTTCTTAGCGCCGCTGCCGCCCTTCTTGCGAGCCATGGTCCTTCCTCCGTTCCGTACTGATGCGTACGCTGCAATGGTCCGGGTAATCCTCGGCGACCGACCGGAGGCCTTCCGTAAGGAAGGCCGTCGTCGCGGCCAGGAAGGACGCGCCGCTTTCGGCGCAATCGGCTTCCATCCAAAGCGCACCCCGCTCGGGAGCGCTTCCCCGTACCGAAACGCCTTCCCTTCCGGAAAGCGTCCTCAAGGCCGTCCTCATGAGGATCGAGACGGCGGCGCATACGACGTCGCCGCCCCGCGGCCCCGCGCCGGCGTGCCCTTCGACACGGCAAGAGCTCAGCAGCCCCGCCTCGTCGACGGCGACGTCGACCGTGATCATAGGGCTTACGCCCCGACGATATCCTGAACGCGGATCAGCGAGTACTGCTGCCGGTGACCCTGCTTGCGGCGGTAGTCCTTCTTCGGCATGTACTTGAAGACGATGATCTTGTCGGCCTTGCCGTGATCCTCGACCACCGCGGTCACCTTGGCGCCCGCCACGTAGGGCGTGCCGACGGAAACCTTATCGCCGGATACGAGGAGGACCGTGTCGATATCGACAGCGGCGCCCTTCTCGGCGTCGATCCTATCCACCTTGAGCAAGGCGCCCTTCTCGGCCTTGTACTGCTTACCTTTGAATTCAACGAGTGCGTACATGAACGATCGTCCTCTGTATCGAGATTAGTCTCCGGGCTTTATACACCGCCCGGGCTTCCGGGGTCAAGCCCACGGCCTACATAGTTTCCAAGAATGGTATGCAGGCGAGGCCCAGGGCGTCGCGTAACACGCGGAGCACCGCCTTGGAGAGCGCCAGGCGGGTGGCCGCGACGTCCGCGTCCTCCGCGTTCAGGATGGGGCAGTCGTGATAGAAACGGCTGAAGGCCTTGGAGAGCTCGTACATGTACGCGGTGAGGGCCGACGGATCCATGCTTTCCGCGGCCGCGGCCACCGCGGCGGAATACGCCGACACGGCCTTCACGAGTTCCCACTCCGCGTCGGCGGAAAGGAGTTCCGGCCTGACCACCCCGCGCGCCGCCGCGCTACCCGCCTCCTTGCGGAGCATGGACGAGATGCGGGCGCCCATGTACTGGAGGTACGGCCCCGTGTTGCCGTTGAAAGAAAGCGACTCCTTCGGGTTGAAGAGCATATCCTTGGTAGGAGTCGCCTGGAGTAGGTAATAG